>DCEE01000016.1:5975-6679 GCA_002316795.1 Synergistaceae bacterium UBA1037 | reverse complement strand
GTGGACATCCCCGAAGTCAATACTGTCCTCTTCCTGCGCCCTACTGAAAGCCTTACCGTTTTCCTGCAGCAGCTTGGGCGAGGTCTACGGCTTGCAGACGAGAAGGAATGTCTCACTGTGCTGGACTTCATTGGGCAGGCAAACAAGAAATATAATTTTGAGGATAAATTCATGGCCCTCCTTGCAAATACAAGAAGAGGACTTCAAAAGGAAATAAGGGACGGCTTTATTTCGGCTCCCAAAGGGTGTTACATTCAGCTCGAGAGAGTCGCGGAAAGCTATATTTTTAATAATATCAAGAGTTCTTTTAATACCTTTAAAGGGCTTGTTTCAAGGATAAAAACTTTTTCCGAAGACAGTAACCTGCCGCTGACACTGGAAAATTTTATTAGTTATTACCACCTTGACGTTAGAAACATATACAAACTAAGCACGTTTTCGAGGCTTTGCGCCGAAGCAGGGGTAAAAAAGGATTTCCATGAACCGATGGAAACTATTATGGAAAATGCTTTTAAACGCCTCTGTTATCTTGATTCCAGGAGATGGCTAATATTTCTCCTGAGATACTTAACCGGAAGCGAGCACCTTGATTACTCAAGGATGATCCCGGAAGAAAAGCGGATGCTCAACATGTTTACTTACACTCTTTGTGAAAAAGCATATCCTGATATGGATTTTGACCTCTCTGCACAACTGCGCTCCTC
>DCEE01000016.1:1632-5826 GCA_002316795.1 Synergistaceae bacterium UBA1037 | reverse complement strand
TCCCCAAATATGGCTGCAGAGCTAATTGAACTGTTGAAATACAACTTCAACGGGATAGATTTTGTAGATAAGATGCTGGATCTGGGTTTTGAATGTCCTCTGGATTTGCATTGCACCTACACCAGAGACCAGATACTCCTTGCGATGGATCACATGGACCCTTCCAATATGCGGGAGGGCGTGAAATTTATAAAAGATAAAAAAGCCGATCTTTTCTTTGTTACACTGAACAAATCAGATAAAGAATACTCTCCGTCAACGATGTACAAAGACTATTCGATAAATGAATCGCTCTTCCACTGGCAAAGCCAGAGTACTACCGGCAGCGATTCAAATACCGGACAAAGGTACATAAATCACCGGTCGCTTGGCAACAGGGTTTTGCTCTTTGTAAGAGAGCATAAAAAGAACGATTTTGGAACTGAGCCCTATACCTTCCTTGGCACAGCGAATTATGTCTCCCATGAGGGAAGTAAACCCATGAACATCATATGGAAACTCGATGACCCGATCCCTGCGAAGTACCTGAAAAAGACTAATCAACTGGTGGCCGGATAATATGACTCGTGTAAGCGCTGCGATAATAACAAACTCTGATAATGAGATCCTGATCTGCCGGCGGGGGCCGGGAGGTTCCTGTCAGTTTTTGTGGGAATTTCCCGGGGGAAAGATCGAACAGGGCGAGTCCCCCGAAGAATGCCTGGTCCGGGAATGCCTGGAAGAACTTGAGATAGAGATCGAGGTCCTGGACCTCTTTGAAGAGACAAAATACTCATATCCGGAACGGGAAATAGAGTTCATGTTCTTCAGCGCATCACTGAAAAAGGGAGTCCCTACTCCTAATGTCCATGACTCCATAAAATGGGTATCACCCGACATGCTTGGAGAATACGAATTCTGCCCGGCCGACGTCCCGGTTGTAGAAAGGCTTGCCCAGAAAAAATAGAACCGACTGTGTGATCTGCTCATTCATAGCCTGCATGCGGAAACGTACCCGCAATATTTCAACCGTTTATTTTAAGAAACCATGAAGGATAGTTTCCTCTGCCTCTTTCTCCGCCATCCCAAGCGACATTAGTTTTGTCAATTGTTCAGATGCGATTTTGCCGATAGCAGCCTCATGAATTAATTGAGCATCGGAATTGAAGGCTGAGATTTCGGGGACAGACGAGACCTGTGCCTGATCCATGATGATCGAATCACACTGGATATGTCCGCGGCATTTGGCATAACCGCGCATGTTCAAATGAAAAACCTGTTTGGATTCATTCTGAGCCACTGACCTGGATATGATTTGAGCGGAGGCGTCTTCACCAAGCAAATTTACCGTGATGTTGGATTCAGCAGTCTGGCTCAGATATGTAAGCAGCCTTTCCGTCACGATCAAACGTGAGTTCTTATGCAAGCGAACTTCTGTATCCCGCAAAGTACTGTCTATCCCCTTAATCTGTACCATTTCAAGCTCGGCCGTTCCATTTTCCTCTATCTCTATAATGGTTTTGGGGTTTAAGATCCGTACGCCGCTGCCATCACCTTCGCCGTAGTGCTTTTCTACATACTTCATGCGGGCGCCCTTGCGTACAAAGAATTCATGGATCCCGTCGTGTTGAGCTTTTTTGCCGCCCTGATTATGGATACCGCAACCTGCCACGATCAGAACGTCTGAGTCTTCTCCTACTTCAAATGTGTTGTAAACCATATCCTCCATACCTTCCGATAAAATAACGGGGATATGTACGCTCTCTCCTTTTGTACCAGGTTTTATGATAACATCGATGCCTGGCTTGTCTTTTTTCGTTATGATATCGATATTCGCCGTTGTATTACGTTCGACGCCCCGGCCATTTTTCCGAATATTGAATGCTCCGTGCGGCATCTCGTGCAGATCCGCAACCTCAGCTAACAGTTTTTTATCGATCGCATCCAGCAATTGCTTTTCCTCCTCTGCTGCAGCTCCGCCGACACATACAATCCGAGTCGAGGCGGCTGATTTCTCCAAGGACCTTTTCACGGTTGGTTATTTCGCTGACAGTTCCTTCGGCAACCATGATGACTTCATCGGCCAAATCAAGAATCCGCTCCTGGTGTGATATTATCAGGATAGTTGTATCATATTTCTTGTTCATCTTTTCGAATGTTTCCGTCAGCCTTTGCATGCTCCAGAGATCGATCCCCGCTTCAGGCTCGTCAAAGATGGCCAACTTCAAGTCACGGGCCAGAATCGTGGCGATTTCGATCCGCTTGACCTCTCCTCCGGAAAAGCTGGCATTGATTTCACGGTCCAAATAATCCTGAGCACACAGCCCGACATCATAAAGATAATCGCAAGTATCAACTGACGCCTTCTTCCCACCGGCAATCTCCAGAAGTTCACGTACCTTGATGCCTTTAAAACGGGCAGGTTGTTGAAATGCGTAACCGATGCCCATTCGTGCACGTTCGTAAAGCTCTTTGTGCGTTATGTCCACGCCATCCAACAAAATTTGGCCGCTCGTAGGCTGGTGAATTCCCATGATAGTCTTGGCCATTACGGATTTTCCGCCGCCGTTAGGCCCGGTCATTACATAGATTTTTTTATCATCCAAGGTGAAATTCACATCTTTTAATACTTGGATCTCACCCTCGTCGCCCTTTAATATCAGACCGATATTTTTAACTTCCAGCATTTTTATATTTCCCCCATATAATTTTTTTTGTCCTTGATTCAGTGTCTGTGCTGGTGGAGGTATCTTTTATATACAAGCAGTGTTTTGAGAAAGCGAAAATACGTCAAATCCCATTTCATCTTCGTTGCTATAAATGATAGAATATTCATTCATCGGCATTGGAAACGGTGTAAAGTGCAGCGATATTTCCTTTACGCATATCATATAGCAAACCAAATTTTGTTTGTATTCAATGATATATGATTTAACTGTTTATATCAAAATTTGTAACATAAAAGGAGACAATGTCATGAAAATAAATTTTACTTCATTTAAATCAGTCCTGATGATTTTTGCTTTGATCGAAGTAATGGTGGTCGGGGCATATCCTGCTATCTCTTCAGCTGAAGAGCGAGACCGTAACACCATAACCGTTCAGGGATCATCAAGTATCACCGTTTCCCCCACGATAGTATACGTCAGTATAGGGGTAACGACGTTCAACAAAAATGCGGCGTCAGCACAGAGCGAAAATGCCGTAAAGATGGACAGAGTGTATAAAACCCTGGCTTCGCTGGGGATAAAGAAAGACAAGATAAAGACAGTGAACTATAACATCAGCCCACGCTATGACTACAAAAACAATGTCGCCACCCTGGCAGGCTACAACGTGATAAACAGCATCCGCGTAACTGTGAATGATCTGAAGAAGGTAAGCGATGTCCTTGATATGACGGTAAAAGAGGGAGTCAACCAATCCAACTCGATATCATTCGGAGTAACCGATGAGGAGAGAGATAGGCTTTACCTTCAGGCCCTCTCACAGGCTGTTTCAAATGCAAAGGAAAAGGCAAACACGATAGCAGCAGCTGCAGGAATTGCCATCTCAAAGCCGGCAAACATAATCGAGGGTTCTTCTGCCCATTTCGTCCAGCCAAACTACAGGGCCATGGATATGGCGAAAATGGCATCGGAAACCGCCCCTACCCCAATTTCTGAAGGCGAGCTGACGATCGAAGCCAGTGTGACTGTTATTTATGATTACTGATAAGAACAGTTGTGAAGCCGCGGTGCCTGGCACCGCGTGAAACAATGGTGAAGCTGTTGTGAAGCAATCGTTTCAAAACCAGGATCACCCAATGAAAGGATGGCCCGCGCATTGTGCGGACCATCTTTGATGTCAGGAGCTTGATCTCCACTCTTTGATCGCGTCTATGAAGGCGTCCCCGTATTTTTCCAGTTTGACGCTGCCTACTCCGGGAACCTCAAGGAAAGCCTCTCTGTCTGACGGCAGTGTTTCGCACATCGCGGAAAGGGTCTTGTCAGAGAAGACAACATATGGGGGTACCCCCTCTGCTGCAGCCAGCTCTTTTCGCAGTGTTCGCAGAGAATCAAAAAGCTCTTCATTTACACTCTCTACTTGCTTGCGCTTCCGGATAGAAAGGGGCTTTTCAGCGCTTTCTTCGTGCTTTCGCATCAGAAGTTTTGTGTCGCTTTTCAGAAACTGTGTTGTCCTGCCGGTAAAAGAAAGTACGGGAAATTCTCCGTC
>DCEE01000016.1:0-1450 GCA_002316795.1 Synergistaceae bacterium UBA1037 | reverse complement strand
GCTTCAGCTTTGTATCCTTTCATGATCCCCCAGGTGGAGATCTTGTCAAAACCGAGGGACTTTATCTGGGCCTTCTGTGAACCTCGCAGCACATCTGTCAGGATCGCACTTCCAAACTTTCGTCCGCCTGTATGTTCGGCCATACGGTAGACAGAGGATATTATCTTTTTTGCCTCTGTAGTGATATCGACAAGGTCTGTCTGCGATGTGCAGCTACCGCAGGAACCGCAGGTTTCAGGCACATCCTCTTCACCGAAATAGTTCAATATCCATGATCTCAGACAGCCGGTCGTATGGCAGTAGTCAACCATTCCGCGAAGTTTAAGGTATGCTGCTTTTTTTGTCGCGGCATCCTCACTAAGCGATATAAAGTAACGCCCGGTCATTATGTCCTTTTCTCCGAAGAGCAGGATACAGTCCGCAGGCAAACCGTCGCGTCCTGCACGTCCGGCCTCCTGATAATAGGCATCCATAGTCGCGGGCATGTTGTAGTGGATCACATAGCGAACATTAGATTTGTCGATGCCCATTCCGAAAGCGTTGGTGGCAACTATGATCCCGACCTTGTCATATATAAAAGCTTCCTGGCTCTGCAGCCGTTCATCGCTGTCCAGGCCGGCATGATAACGTACTGCGCTTATGCCGCTTCGGCATATTTTATCGCGTACCGATTCAACTTCCTTACGCGTTGAACAGTAGACTATGCCGGAGACGTTTGGAAATTTTTTAACATACTCCAGCAGGTATTTTGTCTTGTCAGCCGGATGTTCAATCTGAAAAAAGAGGTTTTCTCGGTCAAATCCCGTCGTAACAGAAAAAGGGGATCTAAGTTCAAGCTGGCGGATAATATCTTCTCTGACCTCGGGAGTTGCAGTAGCAGTGAACGCAGTAACAACAGGACGCTGTCTCAGCGATGCGATAGCCGGTGCGATGTTCAGATAGGAAGGGCGGAAGTCATGTCCCCACTGGGAGACACAGTGTGCCTCGTCAACTACTATCAGGGCAATATCCAGTGAATGGAGAAATTCTATGAAGCCATTGTTCTCGAGGCGCTCCGGAGCTATATAAAGGAGTTTTATCTTTCCTTTGCTTACAAGGCGGAATATGGAGACCACTTCGTCCCATGCCATGGAGCTGTTTATCGAGGCTGCCTGCACCCCGCTCTGTCGAAGCGCATCGACCTGATCCTTCATAAGGGAGATAAGCGGGGATATGATTATGGAAACTCCTTTACTCAAAACGGCGGGGATCTGGTAACAGAGAGACTTCCCTGCCCCTGTAGGCATTATGGCCAGTGCGTCATTGCCCTTAAGGATGTTGTCAATGATCTCTTCCTGCCCGCGCCGGAAGGAGGTATAACCGAAAATATTTTTAAGCATGTCAATGGGCTGTGGCAAAACAAACATTCCTTTATGATCATTTGAATAATGAGTATAGCACTGAAAGAATA
>DCEE01000023.1 GCA_002316795.1 Synergistaceae bacterium UBA1037 | reverse complement strand
ATGTTTGTGAGACGCTCTGCGTTGTACTGTTCGTCTATGTAAGCGACGTATTCGTTCTTTTCTCTCTCTGTCTTTGCATAGCATACATCGTAAATGTTGAAGCTAAGCGTTTTTGTAAGGTTGTTAAAGCCATACAGCTTGATTTTCTCGGCCATCTCAGGCTCCTTTCTGAAAATGGCCTCCGCACGAGTGTTCATACCCGCAGGGGGTGATCATACCCCCTTAAAATTAAAAAACAACCACCCGCCTTTAAGGTAAAAGGACAGGATAGTTGTACTTGATACATGATCCCTACTTTATTTGACTGATGTTATATACAAATATTGGTAGTTTATTTGAGCCTATACAGTAATAAATACTTTTACTGCTCATGTCGACCATTCACAAGTACTCAAAACTTATGAACACAATTTCGCGGAGGTCTCCGCAACAAAATTTGAGCTTAAGCTCATCAACACGATATCACAATCGCTAGTTCGGCATTTGACCCGGCTGTCCGTATGGCCTTCGTATAACTGTAATACAGTTAGGTCAGACTTGAATAATGCTTGACTTGGTTTGTGATGATAGACTTAAATATCCTACCCTCCTCATTACCGCTATCACTAGTCGCTTTTTATCATATAAATCAAAATGTTGCAAGCAATTTTATGCCGATTTGATACAATTGCATAAATGTGAGATATTCTTTTGAAGATGAAAAGAATAACAAGAAAATATCGTAAAAAGAAAAGGGGTCCCTTCAATGAGCAATAAAGCAGATCACGAATCACGCTATCAGCAGCTTGCCTCGGACATCGCATCAAGGATTGCCGAAGGCAGTTACCGCGAGGGGGACAAAATATTCGCCCGCTCATCTCTCGCTTCCCAGTACCAGGTCTCATCTGAGACCGCCAGAAAGGCCGTATGCGTACTTGCAGAGCTTGGAATAGTCGAGGCGGAGAAGGGCAGCGGAGTTACGGTCAAATCCAGGGAGAACGCCCTCCTCTTCATTTCAAGGAGGAGGGATGCAAGGACCCTCTCCTTCCTCAAAAACAGCATCGTCAAAAAAGCAGAGAGGCAGATGAAGGAGATAGCGGAACTGAAGGAAGAGGTCGAGATGCTTGTTGACCTGACTGAACGCTTCCGGTCGACAAACCCCTTCATTCCCTTTGAGATAACCCTGGAAGGCAAGCTTCCCTCGATCGGAAAAAAAATATCTGAACTATGCTTCTGGCAGTCGACCTCGGCGACAGTAGTGGCCATAAAGAAAAAGGGGGCCCTCGTCCTTTCACCAGGGGGTTCGACACTCCTTGAAGAGGGCGACGTTCTCTATTTTGTGGGAGACGAGGGCAGCTACTCAAGGGTAAAATATTTCCTGCAGACCCTCTTGACAAAAGACCCCTTGGATTATTAGCAAAGAACAGACAAAAGCTCGCCTGTACATACTTTTATGCTCAACAAACGATATTTTAGCTTGAAAAAGCAACAACTTTATGTAAGAATAGGAGTGTTGCAATTTTTATGGACGGAGGGATCCTGATGAAGAATAAACTGAGAAATGTGCTTTTGCTTTTAGTGATGGCCCTGATCTGCACAATGCCTGCACAGGCATTCGCAAAGACAGAGATCGTAGTTACGGACAACGGGTGGGACAGTCAGAAGCTTCACAATGAGATAGCGAGGATAATAGTCGAGAACGCCTACGATGGATATGTGCTGAAAACTTCGACGGCATCCTCCACGATGAACTGGCAGGCGATAATCGCGGGAGACGTAGACCTTGACATCGAAAGCTGGACGGACAACGTTGCCACGTATCCTAAGGATGTTGCAAACGGGGATATAGTAGACGTTGGCGTGCTGGCCCCTGACAGCAATCAGGGGTTCTATGTCCCCAGATATGTCATCGAGGGGGATGCAAAACGCGGGATCAAGCCCATGGCACCCGGCCTCAAGACAGTAAAGGACCTTGCCGGATATCACAAGGTATTCCCAGATGACGAAGACAAGGATAAGGGAAGGATATACGGCTCCATCCCGGGATGGATGGCAGACGAGGTGCTCCACAAAAAATATGAACTTTATGGGCTGAATAAAAACTACAACTATGTCCGGCTCGGAAGCGAAGCCACGCTCTTCGCCTCGCTCGTAGCCGCATACAACCTTGGCGAAGCCTGGGTCGGCTACTGCTATGAACCGACCTGGGTAAGCGGAAAACTCGACCTGGTCCTTCTTCAGGATGAACCATACGACAAAGAGCTTTTCGAAAAGGGCGCAACAGCCTTTCCGTCGCAGCAGCTGAAGATCGTAAGCAGCAAATATTTTGCGAAGAAAGCTCCCGACCTTCTTGAGTTCTTCAAGAAGTACAGGACGGGAAGCAGGCTGATAGCTGAAGCACTTGCTTATCTCGACGAAAAGAAGGTCAGCCACAGCGAGGCGGCAAAGTGGCTCCTCAAGACGCACGGCGATCTTCTGGACCAATGGCTTCCGAAGGAGAAGGCCGAGAGGGTAAGGGCCGTTCTTTAAGACTTTCCTGCGAGGTTTTAGAAATCTTAGATCAGGGAGGTCTTGATGAATGGAGTATCTGTTTAAGTTTCCCGAGAGTCTGAGGATCGGAAACGGCGAAGCGATCGACATAGCTGTAAAAGCCTTCAGCAGGAACCACAGGGAGACTTTGGGGCTGATCAAGTCAGCGATCATAGCATCGATAAACTCGATAAATACGCTGCTTGAAGCAATACCGTGGCCTCTTCTGATCCTCCTGGTGGCATACATGGGATGGAAGGTCAGCAAAAAACCTTATGTTGGTCCTATGTATGCGGCGATGCTCTTCTTTATCGGCATGTGCGGCCTGTGGGAGAACATGCTCGAGACGATCAGCATGGTGATAGTGGCTGTCTTCCTCTCTGTCATGATGGGATTCCCGCTTGGAATAATAGTGGCGATGAGCAAAAGGACATCGGCCGTAGTGAGACCTATTCTCGACCTTATGCAGACGATGCCTGCCTTCGTATATCTCGTGCCGGCGGTGATACTCTTCAGCCCCGGGAAGACACCTGCCCTGATAGCCACCACCATATATGCGGTGGTGCCGATGGTCAGGATGACAAACCTGGGCATCATCCACGTGGACAAAGAGATGGTCGAAGCCGCTTCGGCCTTTGGATCGACAAAAATGCAGCTTCTGGCCAAAGTCCAGATACCGCAGGCGATGCCTTCGATCATGGCGGGCGTGAACCAGACGATAATGATGGCGATGTCCATGGTCGTCACCTGCGCCCTGATCGGCGCAAACGGCCTTGGTATGGAGATACTGCTCGCGACCAACAGGACCGAGATGGGCAAGGCTCTCATGCCGGGCATTTCGATAGTCATCGTTGCGATAATACTTGACCGCCTTACCCAGGGGATGATAAAGAAAGAGGCTCCGACAGAATGATAAATGAAGAATATATCGCTGAAGCAAGGAACATTGTAAAAATTTACGGCAAAAACAAGGCTGAAGCCTCCAGAATGATGTCGGAGGGCTTCGAAAAGGACGAGGTCTACCGAAAGACGGGGGCTGCGGTGGCTCTTTGGAACGTCTCTTTCAAAGTAAGGAGGAAGGAGATATTCGTCATAATAGGGCTCTCCGGTTCCGGAAAGTCGACAATAATAAGATGCTTCAACCAGCTTCTGAAACCGACCTCGGGAACGATCCTCTTTGAGGGACAGGATGTCGGAGAACTCAAGGGCTGCGAACTGTTGACCCTGAGGCGTGACAAGATCTCGATGGTCTTCCAGAACTTCGGCCTGCTCACCCACAGGAACGTTATCGACAACGTAGCCTACGGACTGGAGGTCAGAGGGGTCCCCAAAAAGGAGCGCTTTGAGAAAGCTGAGGAGTTCATCAGGATGGTCGGCCTTGAGGGCTGGGGCGACAAACCCATATCAAGCCTCTCGGGAGGGATGAAGCAGAGGGTCGGCATAGCAAGGGCACTGGTAAACTCCCCCGACATGCTGCTCATGGATGAACCCTTCTCTGCCCTCGATCCGCTTGTCAGAAGGGAGATGCAGTTCGAGCTCCTCTCGATCCAGAGAAAACTCGAAAAGACCATAATATTCATTACTCACGACATAAACGAGGCCTTCAAGCTCGGAGACAGGGTCGCTATCATGCACAACGGAAAGATAATACAGTCGGGAACACCGGAAGAGATGTCTACTGATCCGGCTGATGACTACGTCCGCAACTTCATCGAAGGTGCGGATATGAGCAT
>DCEE01000007.1:38773-92820 GCA_002316795.1 Synergistaceae bacterium UBA1037 | reverse complement strand
ACTCCTCCTTACCTGCAGAAGGTGAGGGGGTCCATAGAACCCCCTCTTTTGACATACATTCAATAATCTGATCTACATAGTCATCCCAAGAATAACAAAGAGCACAAAGGCTATTACCGCGGATAAAAGTGCATAAGGCAACTGAGTTACAACATGGTCCATATGATCAGATGCCGCTCCGAATGACGACAGACACGTTGTATCTGAGACAGGCGAACAGTGATCTCCAAAAACTCCCCCACCCATTATTGCGCCTACCGTGATAAAAACTATCGGCCCCAAATTTCCTCCCGAAAGACTGAAAGCTATCGGGATAGAAAATGGCACAAGCAGTGCATATGTACCCCACGATGTTCCTGTGAAGAATGATATGCATGCACCAGCCGCAAAGGTTATGGCCGGCAGCATTGCAGGAGTCATCCAGGCTTTTGTCAGCTCCATAACATATACCTGTGCACCCAAACTCTTTGAAATGGTATTGATACAGTAGGCGAGAGCCAAAATAAATATAGCAGGAAGGACCGCTTTGATCCCTGCAGTCGCGGTCTCAACAAAATCCTTGACACTCTTGAAATATCCGCCTACGGCCATAACTATGGATTGATACATTACAACCGCAAAAAACGCCTCGAGTATCTTTACTCCACCTAATATCACAAAAGTCCCTACAGCAATGCTTATCAACATCACGACCGGGATGACCAGATGTAACAGCATATGTGTGGGTTTACCGGGAATTGGCTTGATTTCATCCAGCTCAGCGCCGGCAAGAGGAGTAGCACCATCTCTAATGACCTTACCTTCGTTCTTTGCTCGTTCTTCTGCTTTTTTCATCGGTCCAAAGTTGGGAATGATCTGATAAGCAACTAGTCCGCATATGATAACAGCAAGCCAGCCATAGAAATTATAGGGTATCGATTTGATAAATACAGACATACCCTCTTCGGCTGTCGTTATCGTGCCTTGTCCTTTAAGCAATCCTGCCATATAGACTGCCCAGCCTGAAAGCGGGACTATAGTACAAACAGGTCCACTGCCCGAATCAAGCGTATATGCGAGCATTTCTCTTGATACTTTGTACTTGTCTGTGATTGGTCTTGCGATTGGACCGCTGAAAAGCGGGCTGAAATAGTCACTGAAAAAAATAAACAATCCGAGAAGCCAGCCAAAACCGGATGCCGCACGTCTGCTGCGTATTTTTGTAGAACCCCATTCGGCAAAGCCTGATATTACGTTTGCCCTTAAATAGAATGCGATCATGATACCCACTGCGACTTCTATCATAAGGACCCATATAAAATCACCATTACCAAGAGAGACCTGGAAGAGCTTTGAGAGTCCTGTAGCAGGGTCGAATCCGGCAATGATAACTCCTACAATACATCCGATCATTAGTGAAAAGATCGCATCACGGGTTTTGAATGCCAACGCCAGCGTTAAAATTACAGGTATAAGGGAAATAAATCCCTTTGGTGCAATTTCTCCCATTTTCTTTCGCTCCTTTCATTCCTTGTTTCCTCTTTAACAATATGAATCCCTGTTGATCCTCTCTTAGAGTTGCCACCTCCATTCCACACTTAAGATTTCAATATTTTGCCTGTCTCACTCTGAGTAAAAATATCTATTTTTATCGTTGTTTAATCTAATATAAATTTATCAGGGACGCTCATCACCGTTCCATTTCTCTGTCATAGATGTGTATGCTATGCCACGCTTTTCCAGTTCTTCAATGAAGGGCTCAAACGGAACGCTTACGGGATTCACAATGCCCCTTTGCGATATTCTTCCGTCAAGGATCATCTGTGCCCCGATAGACATGGGGAAACCAACTGTCCTCTGCATTGCTGTCAGTCCGGACTTCAGGTCTCTTTTGTCAATTATCTGAAGGACTACCCGAAGAGGCTCTCCGTTCTTGTATCCCCTTACATCGGAGCGGATAAGTGCAACGTCACGTTCGTCTTCGCTGTAACGAAACTGTTCCTGGCCTCCAAGAAGAGCTGCACAAAAAGAAGCGGGTGCTATCTCACCTGATGTGGTCATTATTGGAGTTGATGACAAGAAACCGCTCTTGGCCATTAAACTCCAGAACGCACCGGTCCCCGGCCAGCGGCATATATAACGTCCCATACTGCTTATCGTTTTATCAAGTCTGAATATCTCGGAAAAAGTTACGCTGTCCCCGTTTGCAAAACATTCGAGCTTTGAGTCGAATTCAGGAAGCTTTAAAAAGTGCATATTATCTTCTTCGAACATGCAATCAGCCGGGATATCGACTATTTTTCCGCCTTTTATTACTCTTGCCGGCCTTAGGTAAGATCTCATGACTCCGATAACAGACCAGGTAAATTTATACCGGATGGGGTTACTGCTGGCTTCAAGCTCCGGAAATCCTGCCCCGTAGGAATGGAACACCTTGACTTCATCAAGTTCTTCGACGGCTTTTGCTCCCAATACAAGGTCGATCCCGGGGTCCATACCGAATTCTTCAAGTATCGTTATTCCCTTTGATTTTGCGGTCTCGTTCAGCCTGGATATCTCTTCTCTCTGAAGCTCCTTTTTGGTTTCATCCTGTTCTCCCGGGTTAAAGAGATACATCGCGGATACGAGGCTCACCCCTGCTTCAGCGGCAAGTTTTGCAGCCGGCAAAGCGTATTCGCCCGGAAGCAATTCAATTATTACATCTGATTTCCTCATCAGCTCAAGGACCGAGTTTTCATCCCTCATGTCCAGCTTTACAGGCTCTACTCTTTGGTCTTTCAGCTTTTCCGGGAGAGCCCATATCTCGTCAGAGATGTCCGCAACCATTACTTTTGTAATCGACTTATTTTCAAGGATGTCTTCAAGAGAAGCTTTTCCCTGCATTCCATAACCAAGCTGTAGAACGATGAAACCACCCATGTTATCATCCCCTGTTTAAAGCGTTAATGCATGCATCAATGAATTTATGTATGCCTATTCTAAAATATACACCCTGAATTTTATTTGTCAATTATTTTATGGAATAAAAAAAACGGGAGTTCACGACCTTGCTTCCGCAAAGGTGAATACCCGTTTTCTGTTTTTGATATGTGAGAATGCCCTGGGTTGAACAGGGCCTTCTGTCAACGAAAGGTCAGTTTAAGAGAAGCTTTGAGAATGTGGTGTATATGTGCAGTTTCATCTGCTTTCTTGCTTCTTTTGGATCCCTCTCCCTTATCGCCCTCACTATTGCTTCGTGCTGTCTTGGTGTCGCATGTTCCACAACAACATTGGTAGGTTTGTAAAATCCGTCAAAGTAAAAGATATATATGTTGGAACGCCAGAACATATTTTTTACCCATCTCTCTATGTATTGGTTTCCGCTGAATTTAGCTATTGAAAGATGGAACTCTTCATTTACGTTTGCCCACATTTCTCTGTCTTTATTTTCAAATGCTGTGTGGTCTTTTGAGCGACCGGATTCTAGGAAGGATATTTCCTGGTCTGTTGCGTATTGAGCCGCCAATGCAGCCGCTTCTCCCTCTGCGACCTGTCTCGCAGTAAAGACATGCTCAGCATCTTTTGGCGTAGGTATAGGAATATAACAACCCTTCTTGGGCATCTTGTTTAGAAAACCCTCAAGAACCAGACGACCAAGAGCTCTGCTTACAGGGGTCCTGCTCATATTCAACTTCGGGGCAATATCAAGTTCCAGTAAAAAATCTCCGGGTCTGTAAGCTCCGGTCAGTATTTCGCTGATGATGTGACGATATGCTCTCTCTTCAGCATTTTCCACGACGTATCCCCCAAAACTAGCATCGTATGCATTACATATATTATAGCTGTTAAAAAGTACCGGCAGGACAGCATGTATATTAACACACTGGCCTGCCGGTACAAAAGTATTTTTTGCTATTGTTTTTAAATATTTTTAGTCGTCGTAATTGTTTCCGTCGTTGGCACCTTTTCCGGGAGCGTTCCTTGCCGTGAAGTCCGACCTGCATCCAAGGACTTTCCTGTCAGGCGACGCATTCTGGTCCGGACGGCGTGACATCACCTCGGCTACTGCATCCGCGCTTCCCTCGGCACCAAATGCAACTATGAACCTCTCAGCCCAGTACTGCATTTCATCGACGATCCTGTCGATTACCGGCTGCGGCTCTGCAAGTATCCTGTCACAGAAGGGAAGGTTGAGCTTTTTGTAGTCGCCGCTCTTCCTGCTCATGCCCTTGCTGTCGCCAGCCGTGACTATTTCGTTCCAGAGTTCTGCTGAGATGCCTCTGTCGGCCTCTTTCGTGTAGGTACCGCCCTCGGTTATGGCGTTGCCGGTCTCGGGGTCCATTTTGATCCCGAAGTAGACGTTCTGGAAGAGGGTTGCAACATTGCCTTTCCTGATGCCGTACTTTCTGAAGGTGGAGACCTTGTCGAGAGGCGTTCCGGAAATTCCGTGCTGCGCGATCGTAACTCCGTATGGGGCGATCACGTCGGCTATCTCTTTCGTCCTGGTCAGGTCTATACCTTCCATCTGGCCGACGGTCGGGTCGTATGTTCCGTGGAGGCTTCCGTTTGAAATCGCAAGGTAGTCCGGGAATATGCCCCAGGCGTTAAGCCCTCCGATAAAATACTTTGCCTCTTCTACTGTCGAAAGTTCACCGGGACCTTTGATCTCGCCAACTTCTACTTCAAGTCCGAGTTCTGACGGGAGCCATCCGGCGATCGATCTGGTTGCGACAAAGTTGTCATAGTCGTCAAGGTGGGATGCGTCTATCGCAACTGAGGTAAATCCGTTGACAAGGATCTTTGAAAGATGCGCGACTCCCTTGAGAACATCTTCATGCCCCTTGATGGCGTAGTGGTCGACGTGAAGGCCGAATACGGCTCCGTGCCCCATCTCTGACGAGTACTTAAGCGCGTAGTCAGGGATGTTGTCGTAATTCGATCCGCAGTAAGTGGACTCAGACTTGGCAAGTTCGATCAAAACAGCTGCATTTTTCTTCTTTGCAGCCTGCAGAACAGCCTTGATCACAAGTGGGTGCCTGGCGTTTGCCGCCAGCACGATAGAATCGACTTCCTTAGCTGCCGCAACGATATCTCTCCCACTCACAAGACCCATTGCCTCACTGCCAAAGCGAGACTGAACATTAAGGGGCCTTTTCTTCAACAGTTCCTGGTACGACTTGCTATTTACATCCATAGGAATCTCCTCCCGGCCGGAATACTTATATTTTGGTCCTCATCTAATTGTATCCCAACAAAAGATTAATGCAAGTTCGCCAGAAGAGGCAGAACAGTCTGTATATATATTTAGAACTCGTATTCTTCTCCGGGAGCCAGTATCTTTACTGCGGTGAACATCTCGCCCACAAGGCCTGCAAATTCTTCCGGATCAGCTTCGATCCTGGGAAAGGTATTATAGTGCATCGGTATCGCTACCCTCGGCTTTATCATCCTTACCGCTCTTGCCGCATCTTCGACGTCCATCGTGTAGTAACCGCCTATTGGCAAAAGCGCCACGTCGATATTTTCATCCTCAAGCAGCGACATTTCCATTGTCAGGCCGGTATCGCCCGAATGATAAATTTTCTTGCCATCCACCTCTATTACAAAACCGCAGGCAACTCCGCCGTACCTGACTTCTTTACCCTCCACGATGGGACATCCGTGCCATGCCGGGGTCAGTTTTACCTTTCCAAACGGGAAGACGGCCCTTCCCCCGATATGCATGCCCTCGGTCTTTATACCCTTCGAGGAAAGGTACCCTGCCATTTCGTTGCAGGTAAATACGACCGCATCATTTTTTTTCGCGATCTCAATGGTGCTGCCCATGTGGTCGCCATGGCCGTGGGTGAGGAATATCGCGTTGATGCCGCTGAACTCTTCGGGTTTGGCAGCCGCTGAGGGGTTGCCTTCAAGGAAGGGGTCTATCAGGGCCTTCAGACCCTCTCCTTCAATGTAAAAGGAACTGTGTCCCAAAAAACGGACCTTTGCCATATGTCATCCCTCCAGTATTATTATTTTATCTTGTTAAATTATACCTGAACTTTCCCACCTGTTTTTAATATTGAACTTTGATCTTCTTTTTATATCTTTTCTGCATATTCGTGAGCGGTGATCTGAGAGTTTAAAATCTTTAAGGTGCTGGTTTCCCGCTCACGGCCAGAGAGCCAACGAGTTACGAGTTGCGCGAATCGGCTGGCAGTTACACCAAAATAATGCGGGAAAGACGGTGGAGATGATAAATTATACCTTATAAGAACAGGCGCCCTCCCTCAGGCACAAAAAGAAAAGGCCCCCGGGACTATGCGTCCGGGAGCCTAACTGATCTGATAAGTTATCTGACCGCTTAAAGCAACATCGGATCTACGGTTTTTATGGCAAGCTCGTCAAGCTGCTTTTCATCTACAAAGTTGGGAGCATCTGTCATCGGACACTGCGCCTTCTGGTTCTTCGGGAAAGCCATCACGTCCCTTATAGACCTGCACCCGCATATAAGCATCACAAGCCTGTCAAGACCCAGGGCGATGCCTCCGTGTGGAGGTGTTCCGAAGCTGAGGCCTTCGAGAAGGAATCCGAAACGCTCCTTTGCCGCTTCAGGTGTGAAATTAAGAGCCTGGAACGCCTTCGCCTGCATCTCGGGGTCATGTATCCTTATTGAGCCTCCGCCGATCTCGTTCCCGTTGAGGACTACGTCATATGCGCGGGAGCGCACCTTGCCGGGCTCGGCGAGGAGGAATTCTACATCTTCGTTCATGGGAGCAGTAAAGGGATGATGGACTGCCGTATATCTTCCGGTCTCTTCATCCCATTCAAGAAGCGGGAATTCAGTTACCCAGAGGAACCTGAAAGACCCTTCAGCCATTCCTCTCTCCCTGCCAAGCTCAAGACGGATCTGCCCCAGTATTTCACAGGCTTTGCGCCATTTCTCGTCTGCCATTATGAAAAGCGCGTCCCCGTCATCGATCTCCGAAAGCGACCTGAGCATTGATATCCGATCTTCATCAAGGAACTTGACAAGCGGGCCCTTCAGTTCGCCCTCTTTGATCTGGAAGTTCGCCATTCCCTTTGCTCCGAGCGCTTTTGCCCTGTTTTCAAGATCTGATAGCTCCTTGCGTGAGAGCGCAGCCCCTCCGGGAAGTCTCAGTCCTTTTATCGTGCCGCCTTTTTCGACCAGCGCTGAGAATGGATTTTCACCTCCGGCGAAGACTTCGGCAAGATCCGTCATCTGCATCGGGATCCTCATGTCGGGCTTGTCGCTGCCGTAGAGATCCATGGCCTCTTTCCATGTCAGCCTGGGAAAGGGAGTTTCAACTTTCTCGCCGAGTATCTCGAGGAAGAGGCCGGCAAGGTAGTTTTCCGTCATCTTAATGATGTCTTCTTCCGTTATGAAGCTCATCTCAACGTCGATCTGCGTGAATTCGGGCTGTCTGTCGGCCCTCAGGTCCTCATCCCTGAAGCACTTGACTATCTGCATGTACCTGTCGCAGCCGCTTACCATAAGCAGCTGCTTGAAAAGCTGCGGAGACTGCGGCAGAGCGTAAAATTTTCCGGGGTTGACACGGCTGGGCACCAGATAGTCCCTCGCCCCTTCAGGGGTGGACTTTGTAAGCATTGGAGTCTCTATCTCCATGAACCCGTTGTCCCCGAAGTAGTTTCGGGTGTATCTGGTGACCCTGTGCCTGGTCATCAGGTTTTTCTGCATGGTCTCGCGCCTCAGGTCAAGGTAGCGGTATTTGAGCCGGAGGTCTTCGTTCACTGAGTCTGCGTTGTCCATTTCGAACGGTATAAGTTTTGAAGGTGCCAATATTATGAAATCATCCACCAGAAGTTCTACCGAACCTGTCGCCAGCTCAGGGTTTTCTGTGCCTTCGGGGCGTTTTCGGACTGTTCCCTTAACTGCAAGGACATATTCGTTTCTCAGTGAAGATGCCCTCTTGTGGGCCTCCGCGTTGAGTTCCGGGTTAAAGACGACCTGTGTGACTCCGGTCTTGTCCCAAAGTTCTATAAAAATGATACCGCCAAGGTCACGGCGGCAGCGCAGCCATCCGTTAAGGATGACCCCTCTGCCTGAATCTTCCAGCCTCGCCTGCCCGCAGAACATGGTCCTCTGCCAGGATGAGTCATAATATCTTTCCATAAGTTTTCCCTCTTTCAAAAATGGTCTGAAAAATGTCGTGGCGCAAAATAATTTCAGAAGCAGAGACCCCTTCTCGGTAAAAAAGGGGTCCAGTCTCTTTTATTTCATCTGAGCTTATTGATCATCGTCTCAAGGCTGAGTTCTTCCTGAGTTCCCTCTTTGAGATCCTTCAGTGTGATAAGCTTTTTGTCGAGCTCCTCTCGTCCGATGATACAGGCAAACTTGGCAGTGTTGCCGGCAGCTTTCATCTGACTCTTCATGCTTCGTCCCATGTAGTCCATGTCCGCAGAGATGCGGTTTTGCCTGAGCGTGCGGACAAGATTCATGATCTCCATCCTGACCTCGGGTTCGGCAGCAACAACATAGACCTTGTTGGCAGGCTCTTTCCCGAAGCTGCAGCCCTGTGCTTCCATTGTCAGTACGACTCTTTCTATACCGGATGCAAATCCTACTCCCGGAACATGAGGCCCGCCGATCGCCTCTGAGAGATTGTCGTACCTTCCTCCTCCGCATACGGCGTTCTGTGAGCCTAGGTCTCCGGAAAGGATCTCATATGCCGTTTTGGTATAGTAATCGAGCCCTCTTACCAGCCTGTTGTCTATTTTCACAACAGCTCCGATACGGTCAAGGCCGTTCTTCAGCTGTTCAAAATGTTCTTTGCATTCACCGCAAAGGTGCTCCATCACTGCGGGAGCATTCTCAGTTATCTCTTTGCATATCGGGCTTTTGCAGTCCAGGATCCTGAGAGGGTTCCTGTCGTAACGGCTCTTGCATGTGTCGCAAAGATCGTCGAATCTGCCCTTCAGGAACTCCTGGAGCGCTTTCCTGTAAACAGGCCGGCACTTCGGACAGCCGACTGAGTTGAGTACCACCTGAAGGTTGGAAAGGCCAAGGCGGCGATAGAGTTCCATCGAAAAGTCTATCACCTCAAGGTCAACATAGGCATCCTGCGCTCCCAGCGCTTCAATATCAAGCTGCACGAACTGTCTGTAGCGCCCCTTCTGCGGTCTTTCGTAACGGAACATCGGGCCTATCGACCAGAACTTTGCAGGCTGCGTTCCCTTGTACATTTCATTCTCAAGGTATGAACGTACCATTGATGCCGTGAGCTCGGGCCTGAGCGTTATGCTCCTCCCGCCCTTGTCCTCGAAAGTGTACATCTCTTTTTCAACTACATCCGTCGTCTCCCCTACGCCCCTGCAGAAGAGTTCTGTATGTTCAAATATGGGAAGATGGACTTCCTTGTAACCGTAATCATCCGCCACATCGCGGCAAATGCCTGTCACATATGCCCATTTCCACGATTCATCGCCGAGTATGTCTCTTGTTCCGCGCGGTGCCCTGATAATGTCCACAACAGCCGCCTCCTGATAAAAATTTTTGTTTTTCAAACTGTTCAAACTGTTATGATACTTCATTTTACGCAAACCTTACAAGTAGCAAATTTCTCAATGTTTGTTATAATTGACCTCGCATCTTTTGCTTGGGAGTGTTTTTATGAAGAAGACCCTCATAATTATCACGATGTTTTCATTACTTATAATGTATGCTGGCGAAAGCCTTGCCGCCCCGAAATGGCAGCCGCGGGAAGGGGAAAAATGGATCGGAATAAACAAAGAGCAGCTCCGGCTGACTCTTTATAAAGGACAGGACCCGCTCAAGACGTGGCAGATCGCTATCGGCAAGGGCAGGGGCACGGAGAAAAAATCCCGTTTTGACCTTATAACGCCTACTGGGACATTCACTGTGTACAGGGTGGTCCAGGATGCGACAAAGCTTGTCTACGACCCTGCGTGGTTCAATGAGCCGGGAGAGCCCGAGGCAGGCGTCTATGGATCAAAGCTGATATCTTTCTACAACAACTGGCAGATCGCGATACACGGCACAAACAACCCTTCTTCAATAGGCAAATGGACCACGCACGGCTGCATAAGGCTGAGAAACAGAGATATTGAAGAGCTGACAAAAGATGTGACCCCTAAAATGAAGCTAGTGATACTGGACAGGGACGAGACCAGAAAATTTTATAAGGAAACGATTTAACGGTACCAGGGGCATGCCCCGGGACTGATCCCGGGCAATTTATAAAAGGAGATGAATACGTCTGTGAGCCGCGCATTTGTAAAAGAGGATGACGGTGAGAGGGGAAGCCTCGTATCTGATATCCTTCACAGAGAGGCAAAGATCGAATGGCTGAGGATCCAGGAGAAAAAACTGGACACCCTGCTTAACGACCCGAAATCAAAAAAGATCAAAACCGAAACTTTAGAAAGATGGATAAAGGAAACCAGGGAAGATATCGAAAAGACAAGGAACGAGCTTGGTTACGAAGTATAAAGCAGTTTTTGTAAAAGAGGTCTTGTAAAACAGAAAAGTTTTCAACAAAACTTTCTGATGCAGATCATTGCGTTTATGAACAAAAACATTTAAACTGAGCACATGTTTCCAAATGTCATTACACGGAAGGGACGTGAGACAAAAATTGAAAATAAACACTGGTGTCTGGTGTGTCAGACACATAAATGCTTTCAGCAGACTTCTTATCAAGACCTGTGCAAATAATATGTCCGCACTCAGCAGCGCAGCAGCAATTTCCACTGCCTCCCCCATATATGGAAAACAACTTCGAATATGACCCCTAAAAGAAAGTGTCAACACTATTCTTTAAGGGGGTATGAATTGTGAATATAAACAACAAACCGCTCATTGTAGTAGAAAACCTCTGTAAGGGCTTTGAAGACGGTGAGGTGCTGAAGAATGTCAGCTTCACCATACGCGAGGGCGACCTGGCATCCATCATCGGTCCGTCGGGATGCGGCAAGTCGACATTCCTGCGTTGCCTGAACTGCCTTGAACTGCTTGACTCAGGTTCCATATCCATTGCCGGCGTGACCATCTCGCGCAGCCCGGGGCAGGTCCCCGATGAAAAAATGCTCGACATCGCCCACGAGATACGAAGCGAAGTCGGCATGGTCTTCCAGAGTTACAACCTATTCCCGCACAAGACGATCATTGAAAATATAATGCTCGCTCCAATGGTCGTCAAAAAACAGCCTAAGGATGAAGCCCATGAACTGGCAATAAACCTCCTTGACAAGGTCGGACTCAAGGGTTTCGCTTCAAAATATCCATCTACACTCTCCGGAGGCCAGAGCCAGAGAGCTGCTATTGCCAGGGCGCTTGCAATGAACCCCAGGGTAATGCTCTATGATGAACCTACATCCGCACTGGATCCCGAGCTGGTCGGAGAAGTCCTCCAGGTTATGAAGGACCTCGACTCCGAGGGTATGACTCAGATCATAGTCACACATGAAATGAAGTTTGCACGGGATGCCTCTGACTACATAATATTCATGGACAACGGCGAGATAGTTGAGTACGACGATGGGGATATACTTTTCACTTCCCCTAAGAGCGAACGGACAAAGGCTTTCCTGCGCCACTTCGTAAATACGGGGGTAGCATAAGATGAAAAAACTGATACTGCTGCTTGTGCTCTTTATGCTCATGCTCTCTTCATCGTCCCCTGTATTGGCAGAGGACAAGAAGGAACTGACATGGGGCGGGGATTCCGAGGGCGGCTTTCCCTACATGTTCCCAAACCCCAAAAACACGGATGAACTGATCGGTTTTGAGGTGGACATCGTTGAAGCCCTTGCTGAGCAGATGGGAAGAAAACCGGTCTATGTGAACAACGCCTGGGAAAATCTGATCCCCGGACTTAACAGGAAGCTTTACGACATATCGATAAACGGACTTGAAGTGACGCCTGAGCACAAAGAGGTAGTCAACTTCTCGATCCCCTATTACAAAACTTTCCTTCAGCTTGCAGTTCGCAAGGAAGACAACTCAATAAAGACCCTTGAGGACTGCAGGGGCAAGAAGGTCGGGACTCTCAAGGAAAGCTTCGCTCAGGAACTGCTTGAAGAGGTCGGCGAAATCGACATAAGGACATACAACGTCGAGGCGAACACTTACGAAGATCTCGCCAACGGCAGGCTGGACGCCGCATTTTTCGATCATCCCATAGCTCTCTATTCAGCAGGTTTCAACCCGGAGATAAAGTTTGTAGGACCCGAGGTCGGAGAACTTGAGTATGCCATAGCCGTTCGTATGGAAGACAAGGAACTCCTGACAGAAGTAAACAAGGCCCTTGTCGCGCTGCGCGATTCAGGCAAGCTCCGCGAGATATACGACAGATGGAACTTATGGACGCCCAAAATGGCAGCAGAGTTCAACGATTACAGCCCGTCTAAGATCGAGGCTTCAAGGTACAACGAATGGGCTGAGGCACACAGGCCGCAGCTGACTTTTGCCAAGCGCCTGGAAAGATACAGTGATGCGCTGCCCGCTTTTGGACGTGCCGCGATCGTAACGATGCAGGTCTCCATCACTGCAATGATACTTGCGATCACTCTTGGACTTACTCTGGCGATTACAAGGGTCTTTGCTCCCAAATGGATAGCCTCTGTGGCCACTCTCTACATTGAAGTGGTCAGAGGGACTCCCGTTCTGATCCAGCTGTTCTTCATCTTCTACGGGCTTCCGAGCATCGGGGTAAAGTTCTCGCCCTTCTGGGCCGGAGCGATCGGACTGGGACTGAACTACGCTGCGTATGAAGCCGAGATCTACCGTTCCGGGCTTTTTGCCATACCAAGGACACAGTGGGAATCGGCCCTTGCCCTGGGTATGACGAGATGGCAGGCCATGAGAGAGGTCATCCTTCCGCAGGCGGTAAGGGTGGTCATACCACCCATCACGAACGATTTTATCTCTTTGCTCAAGGACTCCTCTTTGGTATCGATCATAACGATGGTCGACCTGACAAAGGCATACGGACAGATATCGGCCACTTATTATGACTACTTCGGCCCAGGCATAATCGTAGCCGTCATCTATCTCCTGCTGGGACTTCCGTTCGTGCGCTTCGCCCGCTATACGGAAAGAAGGCTGGCCGCGGTGGAAAAGGACGGAAAATACGGCCATAGGGAAAATATTTACCGTTCATCAACACGCTATATATAAACAGACGATGTTACAGCAAGATAACGGGCCGGCAGACACCGCCGGCCCGTTATCTTCTTTTCGTCCTGTTTCCACAACCCCATCTCCGAGAACGCACCTCATCCCTTAAAAGCAGCTTTTCAGCCTCTCTGCAAGCCGGGTATATCTTTTACGCGTCTTGTCGTTTTTTACGGCTATCGCGACAGCTTTTCTCGTGCCAATGACAACGACCAGCTTCTTGCCTCTTGTGATGCCCGTGTAAAGCAGGTTCCTCTGGAGCATCATGTAGTGCTGGGTCATTATAGGGATCACGACGGCCGGGTATTCCGAGCCCTGTGATTTATGGATGGATACGGCATATGCATGGGTCAGTTCGTCCAGCTCCGAAAAATCGTATGATACACGGCCGCTGTCCATTTCGACAATGACCCTGCTCTCTTCCCCGTCTATCCTGACGACCGTGCCGATGTCGCCGTTATATACGTCCTTCTCGTAGTTGTTGCGTATCTGCATTACCTTATCGCCTTCCTGGAGAGTCCTGCCCATCCTCAAAACTTTTGACCCCTGACAGGTATTCAGGGCCTCTCTCAGCTCCAAATTCAGCCTTGCAGTCCCCACGGATCCCCTGTGCATAGGGGTGAGGACCTGTATGTCCCTCACGGGATCGAGCCCGAATTTCTGTGGCATCCTCAGGGTAACCAGCCTTTTTATTATCTCCAGCGCCTTATCCGGGTCGCTTTCCTCAATAAAATAGAAATCGCTCAGGGAGGAAACCTCTCCCCTCTCATCAAGGAAGGGCATTTCACCGCTGTTGATCCTGTGAGCGTTGACGATTATCATGCTCTCCCGGCTTTGTCTGTAGATCTCATTTAAATGGACGACAGGGCAGACTCCCGAATCAATTATGTCCTTCAGGACATTGCCCGGGCCTACTGATGGCAGCTGATCAACGTCCCCGACAAAAATGACGGATGATCCTTTGGGAACAGCTTTAAGAAGATGGTGAAAGAGGACCTGGTCGATCATCGAGGCTTCGTCCACTACAAGAAGGTCGCAGTCCAGCGGATTCGTCTCATTCCTCATGAAGTCTCCGCCGGACATCGTGCTGCCTGTGTATTCAAGCATCCTGTGGATAGTCTTCGCCTCATGGCCAGTAGCCTCGGTCATTCTTTTGGCAGCCCTTCCCGTCGGGGCGGCAAGCATGATTTTAAAACCCCTGGCAGACCTGATCTTCATAATAGCTTTGATCAGAGTCGTTTTCCCTGTGCCCGGGCCGCCGGTTATGACCATGACCTGTGAACTGAGAGCCGTTTTCAGGGCTTCAGTCTGCCGGCCGGCAAAGCTGATCCCCAATTCCCTCTGGACCCATGGTATGACCACCTCGGGATCGGCGTACTGCCCGTTGAAGGGTGACGACAGGATCGAACAAAGATTCTTCGCAGAATGAACTTCGGCATAATGAAAGGCGGGCAGATAGACTGCGCAGTCGTCCTTTTTATCTGCGTCAGTATACCATTCGATGATAAGTTCCTGGTTCAGCCTTGCATCCTCTATACCTTTTTCGACCACTTCGGAAGAGACGGAAAGGATCTCCGCAGCGGATGCGGTAAGTTCCTCTACAGGGACAAATACATGTCCTTCTCTGGTCAGCTCGTTCATGACATGAAGCACTCCGGCCCTGATGCGCAGCGGGGACTCCCTGCTGAAGCCCATGCCTGAAGCGATCTTGTCAGCAGTCATGAACCCGATCCCGAATATGTCTATTGCCAGCCGGTAGGGATTTTCCTCCAGTACCCGTACAGAGGCGCTTCCGTAATGCCTGAAGACCCTCAGCGCATAACCTGTCCCTATACCGTGGCTCTGAAGGAAAAGCATGACCCCGCGCACTTCTCTCTGTTCCAGCCAGGCTTCTTGTATGGCCGCGGCTTTCTTCTCACCAACCCCCTCTATCTCAATCAGCCTCTCAGGGTGCGAATCAAGTATCTCGAATGCATCCGCTCCGAAAAGAGAGACTATCTTTTCCGCTATTGAAGGGCCTATTCCCTTAATAAGGCCCGAGCCCAGGTATTTTTCCATTCCTTTGACGGATGAGGGCGCGAAGGACTTATATTCCATAATTTTGAACTGTGATCCAAACTTTGGATGCTCGATCCATACACCTCGCATGTTCAGGACCTCACCAACAGCGGGGGAAGCTATCGTTCCAACTGCGGTGACCAGATCGGGATAACCTTTCACAGCAATGCGGAGAACGGCATAGCCGCTCTCCGCGTCATTGTATGTCACTCTTTCTATCTGACCGGTTAGTTCCTTTGTTTCTTCTGCATCCGAGGGATACCGGCGTCCGTTGTGTACCATCTGCTAAAAGTTCTCGGCTGAAGGGCGATGACGCTGGTCAAGTATCTCAATTATTACCCTGTCCACATTTTTCATTCCCTCACGGGTGACCCGGGCAACGTTTTCGATGGTCTGCTCGAGCGACTCCCCGAAGACTCCCTGCGGGATCCCCAGTTTTTGTCCGGCCAACGCCCATCTGGCAGCAAAATATGCCTCGGTCGATGCTGAGCTCACCTTAAGTGCGCAGCTCTCCTTTGCCCCGTCACAAAGCATGCCGGCAAGGTTTGAAAGCAGCAGCTGCATCCCATCTGCCATCTGGACCTCAGTACCGCCCATCAGGCAGGTCATCCCCGCGGCAGAACCTGCTCCGGCAGCGACCGAGCAGCCGCAGACGACTGACATCCGCCCAAGACGCCTTTTGACAAAGCTCGTTGATATATGGCTGACGGCAAGAGCCTTCGCTATCTCATCGTCAGATCTGTTAAGATGTTTTCCCAGAACTGCGATCGGAAGGATCGCTGTGATCCCGTGGTTGCCGCTGCCGGCGCTGCTCATTACAGGCAGGAGTATCCCCGACATCCTTGCATCAGCTGCAGCCGCGGTTACGCTCCTTATCTTCAGTGCGATATCTTCAGACTCTGCATTGCCATATATTTCCCTCAGTGTTCTGCCAAAGCGGCTTCCCTGCACACATTCCCCGCAGGTCGAACAGACTTCGCTGGGTTTGTAACCTCCCACGGCCACTGCCATGTTCATCTTGATGCCTGACAGAAGGAATTTTTTGTCATCTTCATCCATCTCGTCTGCCAGCTTGAGAGCCTCCGTGAATATCCCCGGGAAACCGTCATCTTCAAACCCTATCAAGGATGCGGAAGGGTCTGATAAGTCTTCCATTACAGTAACGCCGTCAAGTATGACTTTTTCTATATGGTTGTAATTCCCGCTTACAAGACAGACAGATTTATGTCCGGGCGTAAAGATGGAGGCAAGCACATAGACACCGCTTCTGTCGGGATCGCAGTAGATCGTCACTCTCTCTTCCTTGACCCACTTTTCGGCTTTCTCAACATCCTTCGCAGTGCTGTTTCTGAGCACTTCAAGGCCGAGGTCCGGGTCTCCGCAGATCGCGCCCATGGCGGCTGCCATTGCGTTCCCCCTTGCACCCCTCGTTCCCGGTATGCCGACCGCCATTCCGTTTTTGTAGATGCTTCCGCTGACTGTTACCCTTATGGAAGCCACCTCCTCCCTGACTGGGAGTTCTTTGCAGGCCCTGGCCACAGCCAGTGCTACCGCCCCCGGATCAGTGCATCCCAGTGCAGGTCTTACTTCTTTCGCAAGGAAATCTTTGAGCGTCAGCATATCCGGACCCCTCCTAACGAATATAGCGTATCCTCCCGTCCACTACCGTTAATCCTATTTCAAGATCTTGGATCTCATCGTCGTCTATCTTGAACGGGTTCTCCATATAGGCGATAACATCCGCAGCCTTACCAACCTCGAGTGTTCCGCGGAAGTCTTCTTCCCCGCATACCAGCGCTCCTCCCTTTGTGTACATGGAAAAGGCCTCGACTCTGTCAAGCTTTTCTGAAGGAAGCCATCCGTGTTCCGGTTGGTTTGAAAGGTCTTTTCTCAATATTGCGGCTCTTATGCCGAGAAGCGGGTCAAGAGGCTCTGTAGGTGAATCTGATCCCGCTCCCACTGTTATACCGAACTGCAGGAGAGTCTTCCATGCATAGCTCCATCTGGCTCTCTCCGCTCCGAGCCTTGACATTACTATCGGCCAGTCTGATGTCACAAACGCCGGCTGGATGTCCGCCATAACACCCAGGTCTGCCATCCTCCTGTATATGTCGTTGGCTCCGACCTGGCAGTGGACTATTCTGTGCGATACCGGTCCCGCATTATCTGACGCAGGTCCTTTGGCAGATTCAACGGAATTGAGGCACCTTTCTATCGCGCCGTCTCCGATCGCGTAGTATGCCACCTGCATCCCTGCTTCCTGGGCTATCACGGTGAGACGGTCAAGTTCACCCTGCGACCTCGCGTATATGCCTCTGTTGCCGGGTTCGTCCGAATATTCCTCTCTTAGAGCGGCAGTCTTGGCACCCAGTGTGCCGTCAACATGGATCTTGAGGGGGCCGGAAGAGAAATAGCTGATCCCGTTCCTTTGGTGATAACCGCATTCGATAAAGGTCGAGAGTTCGGTTTCATCTCTCAGATGCCACTGTTCCGCAATTCGGAGAGGCATCTTGTCGTCCAGCTCCATCTGTTCGTAAAGCCTGAAGATCCTGTCTGTGCTTCCGACTATACCAAGATCATCGGTCTGGACCGAGGTAATGCCAAGCTTGACCATCTCTTCGGCGGCTCTCTTATACCATCTGGCAAGCGTCTCGTCGGACGACTCCGGAATGTTCATCCTGACCCAGTTCACCGCCGCTTCACTGACTACTCCCGTCGGCTCGCCGTTTTCATCCGAATTGACTACACCGCCCGATATCTTGAATCCCTTTCCTATCCTCAGTATCTCAAGTGCTTTGGAGTTCAGCGATGCAATATGTCCGCACGACCTCTCAAAGAAAAGCGGGATATCTGCAGCTATCCTGTCCAGATCGTGCCTGTTGGGAAACCTCTTTTCCTCAAGATGGTTCTGATCCCACCCGCGCGCGAAAAACCACTGTCCCTTGCTTATCGGTGATCCCGAAAGGAAGTCAAGGCTTTTCGCTATGATCTCTTCGACAGAGGACGTTCCCGAGAGGTTAAGGGTCTCAAGGCTCCTGCCGGTAGCCAGTAGATGGTTGTGGGTATCCGTCATGCCCGGCATCAGATACTTTCCCTTTATATCCAGGACAGTAGTCCTGCTGTCGCACAGCGAGAGTATTTCTTTATCGCTTCCGATAGCCTGTATGATGCCGTTTTTTGCGTACAGCGCCTTTGCCCTGCCCGGGGATGTCATCGGGTAGACAACGCCGTTGATAAGTGCTATGGAATCATTTCTCTGTACATCCCCCATCGGTCGTACCACCTTTACATCGTCATGATGAGCGTTGTCAGGGTCCTTGTCCCGAAACCCGATGCGCCTTTGACATAGTAGCTTCTCTGTTCCTTAATAAAATCGGCTGCAGCGATATCCAGATGGACCCAAGGGATATCCTTGCCTACAAATGCCTCGAGGAACATCGCCGCTGTTATCGCCCCTCCGTACCTTCCTCCCGAATTAACAAGGTCGGCGACAGGTGACTTTATTGCTTTTCTGAGGGTCGGGTCGTCCATAGGCAGTTTCCAGAAACGTTCGCCTGCCATTTTTGCGGCAGCCAGCACCTCTTCCCCGAAGGCATCGTTATTTGTGAAGAGGCCTCCCGTGTTGGTCCCCAGCGCTACGGCGCAGGCGCCGGTAAGAGTAGCAATGTCAACTATCTTGTCGGGCTTCAGTTCCGATGCGAAAGCGAGTGCATCGGCGAGGGTAAGCCTGCCTTCGGCATCTGTGTTGTTGACTTCGATCGTCTTTCCGTTCCGGGCGCGCAGTATGTCGTCAGGCCTGTACGCGCTTCCTCCCGGCATATTTTCTGCCGCAGCTATTATTGCCGTGACTTTCCATGGAAGCTTTAAGCCGGCGGCGGCCCTGACAGCTCCGAGGACGGCGCAAGCCCCGCTTTTGTCGCCCTTCATGGTCGTCATGTAGTCAGCAGGCTTGATATCGAGACCGCCGCTGTCAAAGGTAAGCCCCTTTCCCACAAGTACGACATGTCCCCTGCACTCTCCTTCCGGAGACCATGTAAGGGTTATGAACCTGGGCGGATTGGCGGAGCCTTTCGCAACTGCGTGGAAAGCTCCCATTTTCTCTTTAAGGATCTTCGCCTCATCCCATATTTCACATCTTAGGCCAAGCTCTTCCGCAAGGGAGACGGCTTTTTCCGCAAGTGCGACAGGCGTTATGACATTTCCGGGTTCGTTGGCAATATCTCTTGTGTAGCACTGTGCCTCTGCCAGGATCCTGCCTTCGGAAAGCCCCTCCTGGTCGGCCCCGGCAACGTAGAGACAGTCGGGGGATATAAGTTTTTCGTCCTCTTCCTGAGAAAGGTATTTATCAAAAACGTAGCATCCCAGAACGGATCCCTCTGCGGCAGACCTGGAAGATATCCTCTCTTCCGCCCGGGGCATGACCAGAAGTACGTTCGAACACCTTTTGGCAGCAGCAGTCCTCAATACCGAAAAACTTCCCTCCCTTATATTTTCCTGGAAGGTCTCTTTTTCATTTCCCAATCCGTGTACAACGACATATTTGACCGACCCGTGCAAAACGGGGATCTTTATCATCGTGCCGGCCTTCCCTTTGAACTTTTCGTTTATTACGGCGCTGCGGCATAGTTCGAGCATCTCCCCTTCAAGGGGGGCAAGAAAGACAGACTCAGGCGAGGCCTCTTCAGCGAGTATCCCAATCAGCTCGACACCGGCATGATCGAAGCCCTTTTCACATTTAACAATGTTCACTATATTCCCTCCAAAAAAAGTAACTTGTTTGTATTCTGAACATCATAATAATATCACTATTTAATCTTAATGTTGATGTACTTTCTGCTTAACTTGCCTTTTCTGCTATACTAATCAGGGTCGATCTTCTGCTTTACACGGGGGAATGAATAATGGTAAACAAATATGATGTGATAGTTGTCGGAACAGGCCCTGCCGGTTTGTTCGCGACACTGGAACTTATAAAAAACGAACAGAAGGTCCTTCTGATAGATAAGGGAAGATCTATAGATGCCCGTATCTGCCCTATGAAAAAGGGCGCACCGGAATGCGTTCACTGCAATCCATGCAATGTTGTATGCGGATGGGGCGGCGCAGGGGCCTTCAGTGACGGCAAGCTCACGCTGACACCGGAATTCGGCGGCAACCTGGAGGAGTATTGCGGACGCCAGAAACTGCTTTCACTTATCGATGAAGCGGACAGGGTCTACCTTGACCACGGTGCGAGCAGCACCCTATTCAAACCGAGCGGCGACCTTGCGAAGAGGGTGATCACCAAAGCGCTTCAGTCAGGCCTGGACATTATCCCCGCAACGATACGCCACATGGGAACAGACAAGTCCAAGCAAATACTGGGAGCGATATATGAGACCATAAAGGGCAGCTGCGAGGTAAGAACCAATACAATGGTCGAAAAAGTCATCCTGGATCCCGACGGATCCGTTTCAGGCGTCCTGCTTGCCGGCGGAGAAGAGGTATACGCCGACAGGGTCCTTCTTGCACCCGGACGCGAGGGAGCTGCATGGATGGAAAAGACCGTTAAGGAACTTGGTCTGGAGATCGAGTCGCTGCCTGTAGACATCGGCGTCAGAGTCGAGATCCCCTCTGCCTGGGCCGAGGACATAACGGACCAGTTCTACGAGGTCAAGGCACTCCTCGACACTCCTACCTTTGACGACAAAGTGCGCACATTCTGCATGTGCCCCCATGGCGAAGTCACTTCGGAATACCAGAGCCACCATGAGATCCTCACAGTCAACGGCCACTCGAACCAGGGGAATGAATGCAAGACCGAGAACACTAACTTTGCTGTACTGGTCTCGACGAAATTCACAAAACCTTTCAGGGATCCTATAGGTTACGGAAGCCACATCGCACGTCTGGCAAATATGCTTGGCGGGGGGATAATCGTCCAGAGGCTTGGCGACCTCCGTAAAGGCAGACGCTCGACACCGGATAGGATAGCCAGGGGACTTGTAAGGCCGACCCTTACGAGCGCGGAGCCCGGCGACCTTGCCTGCGTCCTTCCCTACAGGCACCTGGTAGGCATAATGGAAATGCTTGCCGCCCTGGACAACATAATTCCGGGAGTAAACAGCGGACACACTTTACTCTACGGTGTAGAGGTCAAGTTTTACAGCCTTAAAGTAGCTCTCGACAGCGGACTCAGAACTTCGATAAAGGGGCTTTACGCAGCCGGCGACGGAGCCGGAGTCACAAGAGGGGTAATACAGGCATCGGCATCGGGCCTCTGGGCGGCAAGGGCGATGCTTGAGGAGAAATAAATAAATTGTAAACAAATTTCTTATCTGAACTGATATTTGATGTCCTGGATCAAGTGGACTGAAAATCAGACCTGCAGGACCGTATCCGTTGCTTCTGCAGAAAACAGACAGGCGCATGCCCCTGGGCATGCGCCTGTCTCCATATCAAGCGATAAATATATTATCGGGCTAATGTCAGAATTTCAGCACTCCTACAGAGTTTAGGAATATTATCAGCACCAGAAGGGGAGTCACGTACCGAAGAAGGAATCTGATCAGTATCACCTTGCCCTCGTTGTTCAGCTTCCCGTGGTTGGTCAGTTCATCCCTGAGATCCTTTTCCTTCATTTTGTATCCCGCATAGAGAGCAATGAAGAGCCCTCCCAACGGCAGACAAATGTTGGATGATATGAAGTCGAAGAGGTCGAAGAATCCCCTTCCCATGACCTTGATGCCCCCGAAGAAGCTCGAGCTGTCTGCAGATCCCGCCGCAAGGACCCCTACCACGGCAATTATGGCGCAGTTGAGGATCGCGGCCTTTTTACGGGGCATGTTGAATTCTTCCGACATCCAGACCGTAGGAACTTCTACCAGTGAGAGCATCGCACCATTGGCTGCGAATGATGTAAGCAGGAAAAATGCGAAAAGCAGCACCTGTCCCAAGGGCATCTGCGAGAAAACCAGTGGGATGGTGATAAAGAGCAGACCCGGCCCTGCCCCAGGTTCGACTCCGAAGGAGAATACCGTTGGGAATATGGCAAGTCCCGCAAGCATCGAAACACAGATATCAGCGATGGCTATCTTGAGAGGAGCTGTTGAGAGATCCGAATCGGCAGTAAAATAGGATCCGTATGTTATCATCGTCCCCATTCCCAGAGAGAGTTTAAAGAAGGCAAGCCCCATTGCCGCAAGCGTGACCGAAGGAGTGATCTGAGAGAAATCCACATGGAAAAGAAAACGGAGACCTTCTGAAGCTCCGGGCAGGGTCAGGGCCCTGATCGCACAAATTATGAGAAGTATGAAAAGTACAGGCATCATTATCCTGATAGCCTTCTCTATGCCGCTCGAGACACCAAGGGAAATAATTGCGCCTATGACACAAAGGACAAGGACCTGCCAGAATATCGGTGAGAGTACCGCTGCCGAGAAGAAGCTGCCGCCCGCCGTGCCTGCACCGATGGCGCTGCCGAACATAGCCCCGGCCTTCTCGGCCGTAATGCCTGCGAAGGCTCCTGTTGCCGCCTTAAATGTGTAATAGTATACCCATCCCGCCACACAGCTGTAGAAGAACATTATCAGGTATGCGGCAAGGGCTCCCATAAAGCCGATACCCGACCAGGGCGACCTTGGATCATTATCCAGTTTTCTGAAGGCACCGACAGGATTCATCCTTGATCTGCGGCCTATGACAAACTCGCTTATCATAATCGGGACTGCGACCATAAAGACAAAAAAGAGGTAAAGGACAAGAAAAGCCCCGCCTCCGCCCGTGCCTGTCATGTACGGGAATTTCCAGATATTTCCCAGGCCGACGGCAGAACCAAGGGATACCATCAATGCAGCCAGAGTTGAACTGAAAGCGTCTCTTTGTTTTGTTTCCAATGACAATAAGATCTCCCCCTCAATTTGATATCGCAAAGAATAAAATAATGCGTTTTTAAAAATTCGACTTGATTTTACACCTAATTGTCGAAGAAGGGGGATAAATATTAGTTAAAATCGATCAACATATATTTTTACAAGTTCTGACAGTAGCGCAGACAATTGCAATAATTATAATTCCGCAGCCCATCACTTCCTGCGTAGAAGGCGACTGCCCCAACAGCAGGGACGTCAGGCCTACTGCAACGACTATCTCAAGCGTGCACAGAAGGCTGACAGTCGCAGCCGGCACATACTTCAGCGCAGTATAGAAGAGCCCGTATGCAAGAAGGCTGCCGCAAAAGGCCTGGAATGCCATAAGTGCGAAAAGAGGCGGCGTAAAATTGTTAATGTCGTCCCATCCGACAAGAGCGCTTTTGCCGACGGCAAGAACGATGCCGCCAAGTAGATGTGCGAAAAAGAGCAGTGTCATCTGGTCTGTCTTTTGTCCTTTGCATACTCTTCGTGCGACAAGTGCCTGTCCTGAGATGCCCACTATTGCAAGAAGGGCCCACATCAAACCTGGGACGGATATTCCCGAAAAGGTCTTTTCTCCTCCTACCATACCCAAATATACACCGGCGATTATTAGAAAGCCTGAGATCACCTGGAGAGTGGTCGGCCTCTCACGTGTTATCCATAACGAGCCAAGGAGTGTCACCAGAGGAAATGTGTAGTGAATGATAAGTGCTTCAGCCACGGAGAGGTATTTTAAGGACATCAGGAATCCCCCTCCGGAAAAGACCACGGAAAGCAATCCTGAGAGGAAGTAGAAAGAGAGCATGTTACTGTCAGGTCTGAATACTTCCCGGCCTTTAGTGTAACAGAGATATGGCCCCATTATAATTACAACAAAAAGGGCACGAAACGCCATAACAGACATAAGACTTATTCCTGCACCTGCAAGGACCTTTGCGATCGGGCTCATTATGCCCCAGCATACTGCAGCGATAAGCGTCATGGCAACTCCGTGCCAGTATTTATTCATTTTGTGGATCTACCTCGCTGTCTTTTTTTGTTTTGCCTCTTCTCAAAGCGTTTTTGTTGTATTGCTTCGCCGGCAGTTACTGTTCCATCTCCACGACCGTGCCGATATTTTGAGCCTCCGCCCTTTCAAGCGCGGCCTTTGCAGCGATAAGATCCTGAAGCGCCATTCCTGTTGCGTCAAACATCGTTATCTCATCCGGGGACATCCTTCCGGGCTTAGTCCCGTTGAGGACTTCTCCTATCTCTGTTATGTCATCCGGTTTGATCAGCCCGGCCGAAACAGCGTGCTGGCACTCCCCCTTTTGGGCGGCCTGGTGCCTTGAGTCACCAAAGACCCTGACATTTGCCGTTATCCACGGATCGATTTCCTGTTTCCCCGGCATGTCCGCTCCGATGGTGTTAATGTGAGAACCCTTTCTTAGCCAGTCCTTTTTGATGAAACTTTTTTTAGACGGCGTGCATGTTACAATAATGTCTGCATTTCTCACATGATCCTCCAGTGATGCAAAGGGGAATGCAGTTATTTTGATCCCCGGGTATTGCGATCTGACCTCTTCTGCCATCTTTTCAGCAGAGGAGTCGAGGACGTCAAAAAGGCCGACCTTTTTCAGTTTCGGCATTACCTTTGAAAGCCCCATCAACTGAGCCCTTCCCTGAGCTCCTGAACCAACCACAACAGCATCTTCCGACTCAGGCCTGGCAAGAGTTTCCGCCCCGATCGCCCCTGCCGCCCCAGTCCTCAAAAATGTCACCGGGGTGCCCTCAAGTATCCCGACAGGCTGCTGACGTTCGATATCCATGACAACTATCAGCCCTGCAAGTGCCGGCACTCCGAGCTGGGACGGATTGTCCCTGTTCCATCCCAGTATCTTTAGCCCATATATCCCGGATCCCTCCATGTATGCCGATTTGATGTCCATATCCGTCCTGCCCGGATCAAATTCATGTGTGATTATCGGGAAAAGTCCTGCCTTCCCTGACGAGAAGAGGCTGTAGGCCTCTTTTACTCCGGGTATCACGTCATCCATTGTGACCAGGGATATAAATTGCGCCGCATCCAATATCCTGAGCCTGTACATAGGTGTCTCCTATCTTCCGCAATTCATAGCGGACAGAAATTTTTCCTCTCCGATATTGCCTCCGGAGACAACTATTCCGACCCTTTTGTCCTTAAGGTCGACGCTTCCGGCAAGTGCAGCCGCGACCGCAATGGCGCCCGCCCCCTCGACGAGCTGATGGTGCTTTTCGAACATAAAGCGGATCCCCCTGGCTATATCCTCTTCTGAGACAGCTATGAGCCCCTCCAGTTCACTGAGGACAAAAGCCAGATGGTTCTGACATGCTCCGCCGCCCAGTGCGTCAGCGAGGCTGACCTCTTCGTCCGTAAGCTCTACCCTGCCCCTTTTGACAGCTTCAGGCCATGCGGGGTTCGCCTTGGCATGAACACCCCAGACTTTGATCCCGGGCCTCAGCGCCTTGGCAGCCGTTGCGACTCCGCGTATCAGTCCGGCTCCGCTTATCTGACAGAGTATGACGTCTAGCTCCGGTTCATCCCGGATCATTTCCAGTCCGACCGTCCCCTGTCCTGCAGATACATAGGGATCGTCAAACGCTGAGATAAAGACCAGGTTTTCTCTTTCGGCCATCTTCATGCTCTCTATCTCCGCCTCGTCATAGTATGTGCCAATAATGCGGAGTTCTACATATTCGCCGCCCTTCTCAAGTATGGATTCCCGCTTTACCTGGGGGCACTGGCCTGGAACGCATATGACTGCTTTTACCTTAAGGTCCCTCGCAGCCATTGCTATCCCCTGCGCATGGTTCCCGCTTGAACAGGTTATGACCCCCTTATCTCTCTCTTCCTGGGTCATGGCAAACATCCTGTTGAAAGCGCCCCTCGGTTTGAAAGATCCTGCGATCTGCTGGTTCTCCAGCTTGAGCCAGACCTTTCCGCCGGCAACTTTGCTCAGTGCCGGAGAGTATTCAAGCGGCGTTTGTCTGGTCCTGTTTTTTAGGAACCTTGCGGCAAGGAGGATATCTGTTATCGTAACTTCATATGCCATACAGAGCACTACCCTTCATATATTTTTGTCACATAAGGAGATGTCGACGAAGAGAGCATAGCAGGATAGTCGAGGCTGAACCGGAGTATATCCCCGACTTTGTGCCTCTTCTGGCAGTCCTCGATGTCTACAAGGAGGTGGTCGCTCGAAGCAGTGATTATCTCGACACCGTCATCAAGCGGAGTGAGTCCTCCGATGTTTACGTCCTGCCTCCCTATTGCAAGTATCCCGCGGAACCTGTTCCCCCTGTCCTCAAAATGGGGTACGTTTCCAAATGCATCCCTGCCTATTTCGCCTATGGGCTTTGTGGGTTTCCGGCGGACTTCGACCAGTTCCGCTTCGAGTTCCATGGTATCCTGCCTAAGCCATGGAACTATCACCCCCGAGGATTTGTCCGATCCAAGAAGGTATCCTTCACCTATTCTCAGGTTGTTTATCCTCTTCGGGAACAGTCCTCCGTCGATCGCTATAAGTGATCGTGTAGTCGCACCTCCGGAAAATATTTCGAGCTTCCTTCCAAGCTCGGATTCGATCTTTTCGCCAAAGGAGAGGAATCTCGCCATGCTTTCCTTCGACGGAAGGACTCCGCTGGCACAGCCGTAATTCACTCCTATTCCGGCAATTTTGAGCGCTGGGCTCAACTTTTTCAGACCCGCCGCTATAGCTTCGGCTTCATCCGGCCAAAACCCCTCCCTTAGATCTCCCATGTCTGCCATAATGAGGACGGAATGTTCCTTCCTTTTTGATTCGCATTCCTTAGACATCAGTTCAAGAGTTCCCATATCTGAGACAAGGGAATAGTCGGCGAGCGCTATAACATCTTCGATCTCTGACCGCATGGGTATCCTTATCAGGGCAAAAGGAGCTTTGATGCCATCCTTCTTCATTCTGCTTATATTCATTATTCTGCTGTCTGCCAATGCGGTTATCTTTGTTCCCGAAAGCCGCCTGGCGAGCTCCAGGGGGCATGAGAGGCCTTTGGTGACAGCCCAGACGGATATCCCGTGTTCGGCGCACTTTGATACGATCCTGTTTATGTTGCACTCCATGACATCAAGATGAACTCTGAGTAACGGGTATGACATTTCAATCACTCCTTCTCGGTATGATCCAAATATTCATATTATATCAAGCCTGATACGTCAGCACATTAGACAAGTAAAATATATACAAAGGTCTAGCCGGGAAATGCAGGGCCTGCGTATATGAGATCAGCTATTCCAGCCGTCGATCGTTACGACTTTTAATGTGATCCCTTATTGTTATAAGGTCCTCTATCACACCATATGCCGTATCCAGAAGGTCAGGACACTCCTGCACTATCGTGTTTGGATGCATCAGGTCCGATTCTATCCGTACAGCGGAGCCGTAATGGGATATGAGGCAAAATATGTCGTCCCTGCTTACCTCCTCTACTCTTACAGAGGTGCGGACGGTATTCCCCTCTCTGCTGCCCCTGCAGATAAGTTTGAGCCTCATGCCTCTACTGACCGCGTCCTGAGCCATTTCAGGCGTGACGGACCTGATCCCTTCCCTCTCAACATCCAGGGGGGTGATATCAGAGCCCATCAGGACATTTGCCAGGGCCGCGGCCTTTGCGGCAGGATCCCATCCGTCAACGTCCATCGAAGGGTCTGCCTCCGCTATGCCTGCTTCCTGTGCTGTTTTTATGCCCTCTTCCAGAGAACCTCCCTCTTCCATGTGTGAAAGTATGAAGTTGGTGGTCCCGTTGAGTATCCCTGAGAAACCCCTTACCGTCGCACCCTTCATGCAGCGGCGACAGAAGCTGAACAGAGGCGCCCCGTCCATCACGGCAGATTCGAACAGGTAGAGGGCTCCGTTCTTCTCCGCAAGATCCCTTAACTCCCCGTAACGGAAGCTCACAGGGCCCTTGTTTGCCGAAGCTACAGACTTTCCCCTTTTGAGCGCTGCCCTGATGTGGGAGGCGGCCGGCTCGCCTCTTCCCCTGATCGAAAGTGCGGACAGCTCCACCAGCACATCATAATCAAGTTTTTCGGCAGCCTCAAGAGGAGTAAGCGGGGAGAGTTCACTCTCGTCCGCGGCAAGCCTGTTGTTCTGTCTTAGTTCCGCAAGTACGGTATTTAAGCCGATGCCTTCACTGTTCTCCAGACCTCCGTGCCGGCCTGTGAAAATGCCAATGACTTCAGGTGAGATATCTAGGGCAGGGTAAAGGTTTTTTTCGGTGAATATCCTGGCCATCTCTTTTGCCACATTTCCAAATCCAATAAAAAGTATTTTCATTTACTCTGATCATCCCTTTTAAAGTCTTATACATTGGATTATAGTTACTGTGATATCGATGTCAATTTGTCACGAGACCTGTCCGGCACAGTTAGAGAAAAGATAGATATCTTAATGCCGCACAGGTCTGGTGACGTAAAGACTCAAAGACAGAAGGAGGACTTGATCTTGATATTGAACATACTACCGATCGATCCGGGCATTACTGATGTTGTCAAGGCATACCGTTTCCTGAAAAACCGCGTCAGGCACACTCCCACAGAATATTCATTCCCGCTGAGCGAGATATGCGGCGCGCCTGTTTACATCAAATGGGAAAACCAGCAGCTCTGCGGCTCTTTCAAATTGAGAGGCGCCCTCTATAAGATGAATTCCCTTACTCCTGAAGAACGGGCTAAAGGCGTCGTGACATGTTCCAGTGGGAACCACGGACAGGGAGTCGCGCTTGCAGCTAAAGAACTCGGGATCAGGACACAGATCTTCGTCCCTAACGTATGCCCGGAAACAAAAAAGTCCGCGATAAAGAGAAGGGGCGGCGAGTACGTCGAACTTGTGGTGACCAGCGGGGATTATGATTTTGCAGAGCATTCCGCGCACGAACAGGCTGATAGAACGGGAATGACCTATGTCTCCTCTTTTGAGGATGCGACGGTGATCTCCGGACAGGGCACCGCGGGATTTGAAATGTTCACAGATGAGCCCGACATCGGACTTCTTATCATACCGGCGGGCGGGGGCGGACTGATGAATGGGATAGCGATAGCCGCAAAAGGGCTGAACCCGGACGTCGAGATATGGGGTGTTCAGTCAGTCGCCTCAAATCCATGGGTGGTCTCATGGGCCGACGGCATCGTAAAAGAAGTGGAATACCTTGAGACCCTGGCTGACGGGCTTGCAGGCTACATACCTCAAAGCCTGCTCTCCCTTGCGAAAAAACGCGTGGCCGGCATCCTTGAGATAACAGAGGAAGACATTGCAAAAGCCATTGCATTCCTGCACAGAGAACACCATCAGATAGTTGAGGGTGCAGGCGCAGTGGGAGTCGCGGCCCTTCTCGCAGGAAAGATCGACCCTAAAGGAAGAAAGACGGGGATAGTAATTTCGGGGGGGAACATCGACGAGGAAAAGCTAAAGGATATCCTCACCAGATATTGATCCCGCAATTCAGAAAAAATTTAATGCGCCTCCGGGATCCATTCCGGGGGCGCATTTTTCACAGCATGACCAAAAAAATGGCCTAATAGAGGCAGATCACTCTGCCCTCTCGAGCGGAAGTTCCGCGTTGCCTGCCCATGCCTGGAAACCTTCGTCATAGCACTGTGATTTGTGGAATCCGGCATAGCGGAGAGCCATCGTCACAAAGGATGCCCTTACTCCGGCCGTGTCATAGACTACTATCTCGTTATCAGGCGTTATGCCGTGTTTCTGAAGGAGCTCAACGATCTCTTCGGCTTCCTTGAAATGATAATCACCGTTCACAAAATTCTGCATCTCTATGTTGGCTGCTCCCGGAAGGTGTCCCGCTCTCTTCTCCTGGAAAGGCCTTATTTTACCCTGATACTCTGCGGGTGTCCGGACATCAAGCAGGACTAACCCGCTCTTGCCCATATTGTTGTTTATCCAGTCTGTGTCTACAAGATAATGTTCCTTGAATTGTTTGATCGAAAATGATACAGCCTTGTTTTTATGGACAGATCTGGAGATTGCGCCTCCTGTTTTCTTCCAGGCGGTTAAGCCACCCTCAAGTATCTTTGCGTTCTTGATGCCGCTCATCCTGAGTATCCATAGGGTCCAGCCGCTCTGCCCCCAGCCTCCTGCGTCATCGTATACAACGACCGGTTTCTTGCCGTTTATTCCCAGGGCTCCGATCCTCTTTGCCATTGTCGCAGGCTGCCATATCGTTCCCCATTTTTTTGTGCCGGTCGGAGCGTTCATGTTTGCAAAATATGTCCAGCTCGCGTTGACCGCACCTGGTATGTGTCCTCCCGTATAAAGGCTTTCCGGTCTTGCATCCACAAGGATGACCTGCCCCTTATTTTTCTTCAGCCACTCGGCAGAGACCAGAAGTGATTCTTCTGTCTCGGGTTCCCCCACTTCCATCGGAGATGGTTTCAGGGGCCTTACCTGGGGAATGCTCTCTGCAGGCTGGGCCGCTGTTTTCTGTGCCGGGTCCGTCTGGACCGACGGTGTTTCGGTCTTTTGCTGGACCGGAGCTGCGGGCTGTGTCGTGCCGGCCGCAGGTACGGATGTCTGTGCCGAAAGGGGAAGGGTCATGAGAGCAAGTGCCATGGATGCGATCAAAATCGTACCGGATATCTTTTTCATATCATCATTCCTTTCATGCTTGATGCTTTTCATATCTGGTTCGGTCCTCAATATCTAAGTCAGTATCATAACAAAATATTTCTGTTTTTAATCTGTTAAATTACTGTTTTGAATCTCATTGCCAGTTCTCATATATCCACCCTGCAGCTCTTTTTGCCTCGTTGAATTCTTCCCACATCTTTCTTTCATCTTCGTCCTGAGGAACCAGGAAACTCTCGTGCCTCTTTTTTATCCACTCCCTGAACTCAAGAAGGGCGTCATGCCTTGCGAAATGTTCAAAGACAAGATCGAACCTCGGGATGCCCCACAGCATATTCGGTGCCAGGGCACCGACTCCGACGAGCCATGCCGTCACATCCTGAAGGACCTTTTTTATCCCTTTTTTGTGTTCTACTCTTAACAGAACGGCCCTGTGCCCTCCCGTGACTGTCTCAGATACCATGTTGACAGAGTCTTCGGTACAAAAGACTTCCGCCGAGAAGCCCAGCATTGCGGGAATAGGGTTGAAATCGCTTTCGGACGCGATAAGGAGGTATCTGACAGCAACAGAGTGTGATGCTAAGTATTTAAGTTCTGCTGCTGCTCCTGAAGGGGTCCTTCTGGAGGTGGTGATATAAAGGTCGGCCCCCTCCTGCTCGGCTATTTTCATTATGTGCCCGACATATTTTTTTATCCATTTTGGAGTAACGGAATAGTTCCCGTCATCTCCGCCTATAAGGATCGACCATATTTTTGAGGAATGGGGCGGAAATTCCTTAAGCAACGCTTCGCCCTCTTTTTTTAGCTCACTTTTCATGATCGGGTTGGGAGATCCAAGCGTTACAAGCACATTAGGCTTTCTCTCGGGATAATCATGTTCAGGTACTATGGCAAAGTCAAAAGGATCAGTACCTACAACACCGGGAGTCATTACAGTCGCGCACGCACATCTCCATATGTAGCCAAGGGCCAGGTTATATGGCGCGGGGGTGCTGCCTGCTGAGATGAGCAGGACTTCCCTTGTGCCCTCACGTATGTCCCTCTCTGCAAACCACTGCCCCACCCTTCTGACTACTGCATCGCCGTCAGCCATGGCAAGCCAGTCCCTGGCGTCTCTCCTGTTTCCCGTTACCAGTTTTCTCGCCGCGGCCTTCGCCCTGGTCCTTGCAGCTCCGCTGAGTATCGGAACTTCTGTTTCCAGTATCTCGGCGCCTGTCATACCCGACAGCCAGAGCGCAACACCGCGGCTCTGGTTCAGATGGCCCCTGATGCCGTCGCTCAGGATGACTATCAGCCTGATGCTTTTGCCTTCGCTCATTGCGATTTGTTCTTTTCCTTTTCTTCCGCAAGGATCTTTCTGACTGTCTGCAGGTCTTCCTCTGTGTTGACGTTGGGGCCCAGTGATGGATATTTTGTAGCTATCACTGCCATCGTGTAACCGTGTTCCAATATCCTGAGCTGCTCCAATGATTCTGACTGCATCAGCGGAGTTGAGGGCAGTTCGACGAATTTCAGCAGGAATTCCTTAGTGAAGGCATATATCCCCAGGTGCTCCCATACCGGACATTCAGTGTCGTTTCGCCTGAAAGGTATGGGCGACCTGCTGAAATAGAGCGCCCTGCCTCTTTGGTCTGTAACTACCTTGACGATATTGGGGTTGCTGAAGTCTTTGTCGTCCGTGATCGGAACGCACACAGTAGCCGAATCGGCTCCGGGGTCGGATACTATACCCTCGGCAAGTTCCCTGAGCATCCTTGGATCGAGCATCGGTTCGTCTCCCTGGATATTTATAACGTAGTCGGTATCTATGGATCTTGCGACCTCTGCCACCCTGCTGGAACCGTCAGGGTGGTCTGCCCTCGTCATCAGGACGTCTCCTCCGAATTTTTCGGCCGCGTTGTATATCCTCTCATCATCGGTCGCTATCACGACTCTGAAAAAAACGCCCGAAGCCACAGCTCGCCTGTAAACGTGTTCTACCATCGGTTTCCCGCAGATATCAAGAAGCGGTTTGCCGGCCAGCCTTGTAGATGCGAACCTGGAAGGTATCACACCGAGTATCCTTGGTAAATTCATCTCTTCGCATCCCATTCCTTGAATTTTTCAAGCATCTTTCCCCTGTCCAGGGACTTAACGTTCCTGACTATCCATTCACGCATCTCCCTGCCCTCTTCCGTCTCCTGCTTATAGCTGATGAAGTCCAGCTTTATCCCGAGCCCGTCAGCTATCCTGAGAGCAAAGACCGGCCAGATCATCCCGATGTCTCCGATGACGGGAATGCTTCCTTCGTGACGGGCAAATGCAGACATTTCCATCCTGAAAGGTATTTTTGATATTTTTGTCTTTGGAAGTCCTTTGTCTATCGCTTCCTGTATCATAGAGCTCTCTCTCTGCAGATCCTGTGCAAGCCTAAGATTTTCATCCAGGTCAAACCTGATCAGAGTCTTCTTCTCGAGGCTGTAGACAGGCTGTCCCTGCCACCATGACCAGATGCCGTGTCCGGTGTACGTTTCGAAGGGGCCGTCGTGGATCTCCTGAGTCAGTGCAACTGCGGATTCTATTATGACATCAGCCTTTCCAAGCATGTCAGCTATCCTTTTTGAGCGCTCCGCTACAGGGATGCTGTCGCCTACCGCAAGTCCCACATGACCCCCGCCAACCATCTGCGGGATCGTTACAAGCACAGGCACTCCCTTCTCGGCTCCTACGCCCAGCATGGTCCTGCTGTCACAGCCCCAGCCGGCTATCGTTTCAAAGGGGAGTCCGGACAGCCTTGAGAGTGTGAGTATCTCTTCCGCTATCTTTTCAGTCCTCAGTCCCATGGGGTAAGCCATGTTTCCCGCCGCTTTTATGACCATCCTGCCCTCCGCTGACTTACCCTTTTTCAGCAGGTCTTCGTCAAGCAGCATTTCCTTGCGTAAAATGTCAGTCTCTTCTTCCGAAAGGTCTGTGAATTCAAATACATTGCCCCTCGGCATTTTCGTACGGTCCAGTCCGAGCTGAGACGCATCGCACATCTTTACCCTGTCCAGGGCTCCGCCCATCTCGTGGTTGATCACGGCGGAACTTGTAGTAACTCCGTCGATGATCCCCTTGCCTATCAGTTCCGCGATAAGCGTAGTGACTCCTTCGTGGATATTGGGGCCGCTTCCTGTCACGACGGCGACTTTCCCGTTCTTTTTCTTCGTTTCGACCACTTTTGTTACTGCAGAGTCAAGCGCTTTTCTGGAGCGTTCATCCAGTCCGTTGAAAAAGTCATTCAAAAGAGCCCTGTTAATTTCCATTTATACCCCTCCCTGCTGTCAGCAGATCTTTTCCTATCGATCGGCCACTCAGGCCGTACAGCGTTCAGACCGGATCATGGTATCTGTAAATACGCTCCCATGTCTTCACAGAAGATCCGGAAGAGCGCTCAAAATATTGTTCACTGATCCTCCTGATGCGCTCGCCCTCTTCACCGCCGGATCTTTCCATTATCTTTGACCATACCTCGCCAAGGCTCCCGGCGTCAGGCACCTGTGTCGCTATGCCGAGTTTTATGAACTCATCTGACGCCTCGGCGAAGTCTTCCATATGGGGACCATATTGCACAGGGATGCCCCATGATGCAGGCTCAAGGATGTTCTGTCCGCCCTTATCCGCAAAACTTCCGCCGACAAACGCAGAAGCTGCCGTCCCGTAAAGCTCAAAAAGCACACCGATCCTGTCTACGATGATGACATCATTGCCGCAGTCTTCGGATGACAGCAGACCCGCACTGAACTTCTGCTTTGCAAGAGCAAGAACTTCTTCAGCCCTTTCCGGATGTCTGGGAGCGACGATCAGCTTTGTCCGGCCGAACCTTCCTCTTAGGATCTCAAAAGCCCTTAGGACTTGCTCGTCTTCTCCGGTGTGTGTACTTCCCGCTATGAATATTTTATATCTGTCAGCCTCAAAAATTTTCTTCCATCTCTCAGCTGCAGGCTTGTCTTTTCTTGACAAAAGGGCATCAGTTTTCGTGTCTCCGAGCAGATCGAGTTTTGCTTCGGGGACCCCTATTGAAATGAGCCTCTCAACGTCTCTCTTCTCTCTCAGGAATATCTCTGTAAAGAGACTGTAGACCGATGCTCCGATTTTTTTCGCTAAAGGCCCGTTCATGCGTTTCCATGTCCTGTCAGAGATCCTTCCGTTAACCAGGAAAGCGGGCACGGAAGCATCCCTGAGCTCCCACAGCATATTGGGCCACAGTTCGGTCTCTGCTGTGGCGAATGCCCATGGGTCCATACTTCTGACAGACCTTTGAACAAAATCTTTTTTGTCCCAGGGATAGTATATGTGGCGGTCAAATAGGCCTTCTCCCAGACGAAAGGCCATCTCTTTTCCCGTTTCAGTCGTCGTTGATATTACGATAGGTCCGTTATATCCTGAGTCTCTTGATGACCTTATGACAGGGATCAGCGCCTGTACTTCGCCGACAGAGACTCCGTGGACCCAAAAGGGCCTTCTTCCCGCAAGCTTTTCAAGCAATTCAGCTGACTGAAACCCCCTCCTCTCTTCATAGCCTTCGCTGTACTTATTTTTCAGTTTAGGCCATGAGAGAAAGAATACTGAATCGATGAGGGGCTGATAGAGCGATCTGAGAAGCGACAGCTAGGCCACCCCCGCCTTGAGTATTTCATGTATGTGGACCATACCTACCGGCTTGTCGTCTTCGACCGCGATCAGAGCAGAGACTTCCCACTCTTCTACTATACGGACGGCCTCAACGGCAAGTCTCTCGGGAGATATGACCCTTGGAGTACGAGTCATGCCCAGATGTACCGGCAGGTCAAGCCCCTGCACTCCCTCCCTTTCAATAAAACGCCTCAGATCGCCGTCAGTAAACACACCCACCAGTTTGCCGTCGTCATTGACGACCGCAGTTGCGCCATAGCCCTTGCTGGTTATCTCAAAAAGCGCATCCCTGACCAGTGCGGATTCCTTTGTCACCGGGAGTTTATCTCCGGTCCCCATAAGATCCCTTACCCTCAGGAGAAGTTTTTTGCCAAGCGATCCGCCCGGGTGGAAGAGGGCAAAATCCTCTTTCCCCAGACCGAGGAGGAGAGTCGCCATTCCAGCAACAGCATCACCGAGGGCCATCTGGAGCGTCGTGCTGCTTGTCGGGGCAAGACCGAGGGGATCGGCTTCCGATTCAACGTGGCAGTTCAAAACAACGTCAGCCTCCCTCGCAAGTGTGGAGGAGTTGTTTCCGGTCACTGCTATTATCGGTGCCCCCAACCTTTTAAAATATGGGATTATGTCAATAAGTTCCCTGGTCTCGCCGCTGTTGCTCAGGAAATAGCCCAGATCTTCACGGCAGACCATGCCGAGGTCCCCGTGGGCCCCTTCCGTTGCATGGAGAAAAAAGGCCGGGACCCCCAGCGATGCGAATGTTGCTGCAGTCTTCCTTCCGACATGCCCCGACTTGCCCAGGCCGGACACCACTACCCGTCCCTTGCAGCGGCTAAGAAGGTGCGCCGCAGAAACAAGCTCGTTGCTGACCCTTGATGCCGCTGACACCAGTGCCTCCGCCTCCTTCTGGAGGATGTTTCTCCCTGCTTTCAGCATCTCCTCATCAGAAAATTTCTTTTCTTCGCGTTCGTACGGAAGGTCCATATCTATTCACCTGCCCAGTCCAGAGAAGCAAATCCGATCTTTTCTTTTACGATCCTGTCGATTTCAGAAGTCTGCCTCAGCACCTCACGCATACTGCGAAGAGGCACCATATTGGGGCCGTCGCACTTCGCAGAATCCGGGTCGGGATGGACCTCCATAAAGAGGGCGTCTATCCCTACTGCGACCGCGGCACGGATCAAAGGCAGGACAAAGGATCTGTCCCCTCCGCTTCTGTCCCCCTGTCCTCCCGGCTTCTGCACACTGTGGGTGGCATCGAACATTACGGGAAAACCCAGGCCTCTCATTACGGGAAACGAACGGAAATCCACGGAGAGTTCATGGTAGCCGAAGGCCGTTCCCCTCTCGCAGAGGATGATCTCTTCGTTGCCGGCCTCCCGGCACTTGTTCACTACCGATCGCATGTCTTCGGGCGCCATAAACTGAGCCTTTTTGATGTTGAGGGGCTTGCCTGTTTTGCTTGCCGCGACCAGCAGGTCTGTCTGGCGGCACAAAAAAGCGGGGATCTGGATGAGGTCCACTGCTTCAGCAAGCTTTTCAGCCTGCCACGGTTCGTGCATATCTGTCACCACCGGTATATCAAGCCTGCTTCCTATATCTTTCAGCCAGAGGAGCCCTTCGTCTATCCCCGGTCCCCTGTAGCTCGCGATCGATGTCCTGTTTGCCTTGTCGAATGAGGCCTTAAATATATAACCGAAGCCAAATTCCAGGCAGAGTTTTTTCATCTCCTCAGCTATGGCGTATGCTCCGTCATAGCTCTCAAGCACACACGGGCCCGCCGCCACCGCAAGTTTATCTCCTCCTACTGTGATGTCCCGGACCCTGACTTTCGTTATCCTCTGTGACGGGTCATTGTTCATTCCTTACAACTCCTTTTCAGCGGTCGATCCCACTCCATTCCTTTTCTCGATAAAGGAACGGTATTTCTCGTATACGGTGCATCTATTATCCCATCCAAGCGCGGATGCGCAATACTCGACAACATGGTCAAGAGCACCTGTCCCGCCCAGGTTGCGTATCCCGGCATCCTTCATACTGTTCCTCAGATCGGGGTCGGAAAGTATTTTTTCGGCAGCTTTTGCCAGTTCCAGGGGATCCGCTTTTACAAGCACTTCAGCCTCTTTGAGAAGTTTTTTTTGTATCAGCTTGCCCTTCTCAAGAATTGAGACCACCGGTACGCCCAGGCCCGCGCACAGCTGGTTCGCGGTACCTCCCAGCCCTATAAGCAGCTCGGCCCGAACGGCAGCATCCGCCACTTCTCCGATGAAGATCCTGACTTTTGTCTCTTCAGACACGAGCATGCAGTTTTCAGGCATCAATATCCATCCCTCAAGGTTTTCGACCAGTTTGCCGACATCTATCATAGGGGCAGGGACCATGACAAAACTGCACTTTGTTCTCTCTGAAAGTTCTTTTGCAGCATCAAGTATAAGTTTAACATCATCGTAAGTTCTGGGACGGCTGCCGGGCAGAAGAAGCACCCTGGCCCCCTCCATGCCGTTCCAAACGTTCGCTTCAGGCCTCTCCTTGTCTATCAGATCCATGACCGGGTTGCCGCAGAATTCGGCATTGACGCCACCTGCCCTGAGCTCTTCAGCAGTCTCAGAGTCCCGTGTCCATACAAACCTGCTCCTGTGCCTAAGCAGGAACTGCTCAACAGACAGATGTCCGCTCAGATGGACGGATTTTGCCGTTGCGACAAGCACCGGTTTCATGCCCTGTCCCCAGAGCATACTTGCAAGAAGATATACATCGCCTACGCAGACCGGAGTCCTGTATCTACTGTAAAGGGACGAAAGGGCGCTCATCTGCGATGTTATTGAACTCCCCAGGCCGTGCCTCAGATCTTTGATAAACTCAATGATGCTGTATTTTATTACTCCTCCGCTTGGCATTTCTATCGAAGGGGAAAGCACCCTGAACCCTTCGTTCCTGTAATGCGTGCCCGATCCAACGAAAGCAAATGCAGAGACTTCCGCCGAGCTGAAGCGTTTTTTCATTTTTTTAGCAAGCACAACACCGATCGCATCCTCGCCATACCCGTTGGATGCCACCATCAGATTGGGCTTCAGCTTATCCATGACCTTAGTCCTGAACCCAAGGTCATCATCCAATGATACTACGATGCGGGGAATATATATGGGGATATCCAGATCCAGATCGGACGGAAGGTTGACAAGGTCCTTTTCCGTGCAGATAAACCCGTCCACATTCAAGCTGACTGCAAGTTCAACAAGTTTTTCAATGTCGTTTGCTGTAAAGATATGGTGGTCCCTGAAAGTGCGGTGCGCTGTTATCGATATGCCTTCCTGCTCCAGAAAGCGGTAGAACCCCGCGGGACTCCCTATCGCCGAGAAGGCTAGGAAACTGCCCTTCGGTCTGTCATCTGCCGGAGCGGTCCGTTCCCTTCCTTCCCGGATCTCTATCCATGATTCCATCCTGATCTCTGCCGTAAATATCTTTCGCGGATCAAGAAGCTTCTCCAGTTCCGCCCTGGTCGAAGCCAGCTGTTCCGGGTCAGCCTGGTTCGCCTTGGTTATCACAAGGATGTCGGCCCTGCTGAAAGCTGACTTGGGCTCTCTCATTGAGCCGGCAGGGATAACATTGCCGTTTCCGAAGGGGCATGTAGCGTCAACAAGCACTATGTCCACATCACGCGCCATCCTCCTGTGCTGGAAGGTGTCGTCCGTGACCGCGACCTTGGCACCCAGCGAGGCAAGAAGGGTAACGCCCTGGACCCTGTCCTTGGATACGACTATCTTCACTCCCGGAAGCCTCTTTGCAAGCATGAGCGGTTCGTCCCCGGCCGTATCCCTATGGGTGCTCTCCTCGTCCTGTCCTATCCAGATCGGACCATGTTCCCTGGTCCTGTATCCCCTGCTTACCAGCCCCGCCTCTATGCCCGCTTCCTGAAACTGCCTGACGACAAGCTCTGTCATGGGAGTCTTGTTGGTTCCTCCCAGGCTGTTGTTGCCAATGCTCACGACTGGAAGCGGAGGTTCGGTAACACTCAGCAGACCCCTTGCGTACAAGTTTATCCTTAGCTTCATCCACATACGGGTGATAAACTGGAGCGGGTATAAAAGTACCCAGGGAGAGATCTTTTTCTCCCCCCTGGCATATCTAAGATAACTGCGCAGCAACTTTGACATTTTCTTCGCCGTGTTCTCCGTTGCTCGCCATGAAGAGCCTGTGATAGTGTCCCTTCATTGAGATCAGTTCTTCATGTGTGCCCTGTTCCACAAGTTTTCCGCCTGAAAGGACCGCGATCCTGCCGGCATCGCGTATAGTTGAAAGCCTGTGTGCAATTATTATCGAGGTCCGGCCTTCCATGGCCTTTCTCATGGCATCCTGAACCTGCTGTTCAACAAGCGCATCGAGCGAAGATGTCGCCTCATCCATTATCAGTATCCTCGGATCCCTTACTACAGCCCGGGCGATGGCGATACGCTGTCTCTGTCCTCCGCTCAATGTAACTCCCCTCTCACCCACGCCTGTATCAAATCCGTCAGGAAGGCTCCTTATAAAATCTAGAATACCTGCGATCTCCGCAGCTTTGATCAGGTCGGCGTCAGTGACCCCCTCAAATCCGTATCCTATGTTGTATGCGAGGGTACCCTTCATGAGGACAGGATCCTGGGGGACGACACCTATCTGTCTTCGGTACGTTTTAAGGTCCAGCTGCCTGATGTCTGTACCGTCGATCAATATCCGGCCCTTCTGAGGGTCGTAAAACCTCATCACCAGGTCTGCCAGCGTCGATTTTCCCGCACCGGTAGATCCAACTACGGCTACCTTCTGCCCGTTTACTATCTCAAAATCCAGTCCTTTGAGCACCCAGGCCTTGTCGTTATATGCAAACCAGACGTCCCTGAAAGAGATGCGTCCCTCCATCGGACTAAGGACCACAGGGTCATCGGGCAGAGGGACTTCGTTCTTCTCATCAAGTATCTCAAATACCCTGTCAGCAGATGCCACACCCTGCTGTATTGTGCTTATCACCCTGCTGAGTACCCTTATCGGCTGAACAAGAAGTCCTATGTACGTAAGAAACGCAAGGAGTTCGCCGGCCGTGAGCCTGCCTTTTATGACATCCCTTCCTCCGAACCACAGGATAAAGGCAAGCGCGGCAATAAGGATGACCTCGACTATTCCTTCAAGAAGTCCCCTGACCTGCGTTCCCTTCATCACAGCCTTGAAATGCCTGTTGCTCTCATCTTCGAACCTCGCATATTCTTTTTCTTCCGTCACGAAAGCTCTGACTATCCTTATGGATGAGAGCGCTTCCTGAGCTATGGCCGCGACCATCGCGAGCTTTTCCTGTATGGTCCCCCCCACTTCGCGCAGTTTGGATGAGGCTTTGTCTATCACCAGAACTGCCAGCGGGGTGACCACGAAAGTAACAAGCGTAAGCTTCCAGTTTATGAAGAGGAGGAAGCAGATTATCCCGATAAAAGTGCAGCCCTGGACCACGAAATCGACAACGACTGCTGCGAGTATGTTTTGGAGCGTCGCCACGTCGTTGGTTATCCTTGAGAGAAATTCTCCGGAGCGCTTGCTGTAGAGTTTGGCCAGGGAAAGCCTCTGTGTGTGGTCATATAATTCCAGCCTTATGTCTATTACGACCTTCTGGCCGACCCACGTCATAAGATACATGTGACCGTAACCGAAGAGGGCCTTAAGGATATAGAGCGCGACGATACCGAAAGCCAAAAGGTCGAGTGTGGAAGATTCCTTGTTGATGAGGACATCATCCACGACGTTTTTTATCAGCCACGGCGGGATGATCCCGAATATCGCGGAAAGCACCATACAGGCCAGAGCAGCCGCAAGCCTCATTTTATAAGGCCTGCAGTAACTCAGCAGACGGATGTATGATGACCAGGCTTTTTTGTCTTTCAGTGAGAGCATCTCATGCCGCCCCCATTATCCTTTTCGCCCATGATTCGCAGACTCCCGTCTCCCCAAGCATCTTCCTTGCAAGCTCCATCTTCCGGCCAATTCCGGCCTTAAAATCATCGTCGCCCTCAAGCCACCTCATGGTCTCCCTGACAAGATTTTTCGGCGTCGCCTCTTCCTGCATCAGTTCCGGGAAGAGTTCGGCGTCAAGAAGTATATTGGGGATAGTGTAATATTTTGTTCTTACAAGGAGCCTTGCCACAAATGCCGAGAATGAGCTCAGCCTGTATGCCACTACCATGTAACAGCCCAGCATCATTGCCTCGACTGCCACGGTCCCGCTTGCTGCTACAGAACAATACGAGGCGGCGAGGAGATCCCTCCCCGGACCTGTATATAAGTCAAATTTATTGCCTTCAAGATGCTCTTTCATCGCTCTTCTTTTCTTCTCATTCAGACCTGGGGCGATCGAAAAGACCGGCCGCCATCCCCTCTCTTTAAGTTCAGAGGCTGCTTTCTCCATCAGCGGCAGAAGGTTCTTTATCTCGACTCCCCTGCTTCCCGGAAGAAACGCCACAAGCCTTTTGTCATCCCTGAGGCTTTCCGGAAGATTGCCCGCCAGCGCAGCCCTGTCAGCAAATTCCTCTGTCATGGGATGTCCGGTCCAATAGCTGCTGCAGCCGTTTTTCAAAAGAAATTCATGCTCAAACCTGAAAAGCGGAAAACACTCATCGACTACAGCAGCGATCTTTTTTACACGACCGCTTCTCCAGGCCCATACAGTAGGCGGAGAGATGTAAAATACCCTCCCTTTATATCCCTTTGACCTCAGCTTCTGCACCAGCCGTATGTTGAAGTCAGGGCTGTCGGCTATAACGACGCTTTCTGGCCCCTCCTTCATTATTCTCTCCGCCATATCATTGAGCTGTCTGTACAGCGAGGGTATTGATGAGAGGACCTCTGCTATGCCTAGGAGCTGAAGCTCTTCTCCGGGCCATTCGACCCTCACTCCGGCCTCTCTGGGCTCTTTGCCTCCCATGCCCCATATATCTCCTTTATAGCCGAGCCTGTGCAGCTCCCTGGCAACAGAGGCCGTGTAGTGGTCTCCGGATGCCTCTCCCGAACTCAGGAAGATCGACACTGTTCAATACCAATTACGGCAATTTTTTCTTTTTCCGCAACGGAACGGAACTCTTCCGGATCCATTATCAGAGTCCATCCCGCATGCAGGACAAGACAGGTAAGCTTTGCCTGTGCCATGTTCCTCAGCGTGTTGGGTCCCACGGTCGGAATGTCATACCGTTCATCCTGGTCAAGCCTCATCATCTTCACCACTGTTCCGCCGGTGCAGAGAGAGCCGGCCCTCAGAAGCGTGGCATCAGTCCCCTCCATAGCTTCGACGGCAACGACCGAACGTTTGTTAACGACCACGGTCTGTCCGAAAGAGAGGGGTACGAGGGTCCTGCAGATAGAGAATCCATACTCCGCATCAGCTTTCTCGTCCGTTGTGGGTCTTCTGCCTGCAATGTATCCCGGCTCTGCAAGCAGGTCCGGGATTATCTCCCTGTAACTCATGACCTCGAATCCTGATTTTTCAAGAAAATCCACAAGGGCTCCCAACAATGAGTGGTCGTCCCTGAAGACAAGGCTCGCAAGAAATCTCTGCGTGGTAAGATCGAAAAGTGAGGGCTTGAATGCGAGAGTCTTGGATATGAGTCCGGCCATTATTATTTTTTTTACTCCGCGGCTCTTCATATCTTTAATGGTGGATCCGATATCGGGCTTGACAATATTTACAACTTCAAGTGCGAATTTTGATATGTCGCCAACTTTCTCCCTGACTGAGTAAACGACCGGAGGCGTCCCCATGTCGGTGAGCCTGCTGGCTATCACTACAGGCAGATTTCCGTCTCCCGCTATCAGGGCGATCTTGTTTTCCATCAATTATTCCTCCATATAACGTATCTTATGCTGGATCAAGCACTATATAATTGTCACTCATATAAAGGGATTTTAGTCACTCAGATCTTCGGAGCCATCGGAAAAGTATAGCACAGAGGCCTGCCGTAGCGTATAGCCGGAAGCCGTCCGATATTACCCTGTGCTGTCATTTGAACTTTTTGTCATCCCAGGGCTACATCCAGTACCATCATCACGGCAAAGCCGAAGAGGACCCCCATGGTCGCGAGGTCTCCGTTTCCGCTGGATTGTGATTCCGGAACGACCTCTTCGACCACAACAAATATCATAGCACCGGCAGCATAAGCCAGAGCATAGGGAAGGACAGGGCGGGCTATCTGCACCAGGACCGCACCGAGCAGGGCAAATACTGGTTCGACTACTGCGGAAAGCTGGCCGAATAAAAATGCCTTATTCCTGCTGAGTCCCTCCCGGCGGAGCGGCATGGATACGGCAAGCCCTTCCGGAAAGTTCTGGAGCCCTATCCCCAATGCAAGAGCCACTGCCCCTGCAATTGTCGCTTCGGGCATGAGGCCTATGGCTCCGAAGGCTACCCCTACGGCCATTCCTTCCGGTATATTGTGCAAAGTTATTGCCAGGATAAGAAGAGTGGTCCTTCTCATCCTTGACGGGGGACCGTCAGGGGAAGTCTCTGCCATTCCGGGGTGAAGGTGCGGCATAAGCATGTCAAGAAGCCTCATTGAGATGCCTCCGAGAAGGAATCCGATGAAGGGGGGCAGCCATCCGGGATATCCCAGCTCTTCGGATATCGATATTGCCGGGGCGAGAAGTGACCAGAAGCTGGCTGCTATCATAACTCCTCCGGCAAACCCCAGCATTACGTCAAGAACCTTCTGATCGGGCCTTTTCGCAAGATAAACTCCCGATGCGCCCAATGCCGTCAGCCCCCATGTAAAGCAGCCTGCCAATAATGCCTGTACCGGAGCTGAAGCTCCCACAAACCAATCCATAGGCATGTCTCCTCCTGATCCAATTTTTGTATATGACTTTTGCTTTGGGGTCCTTGCAGTCATTTCCCCTATTACCCGGACACTGCTGCCCGTTATCAATAATTATTTCATAGTTGTTATATAATATTCTCTCAGAATGCGGGAGGGGAAGCCAGTGTTTTCTGCCGATAGGACAAATGAATGGTTCAAAGGTTTCACAGATGATTATAAGGTCAGAGGGGCACTTCACCCAATGCTTGATCTCAAGCTCAAACACAGCAGGAGGGTCTCTGCCATATGCTCTGAAATAGCAGACTCCATGGGATGGGACGAATACGGCGACAACTGGCTTGCATTTACCGCAGGGCTTCTGCACGATGTGGGAAGATTCCCACAGTACAGCATGTACAGCACATTCTTTGACAGCGCAAGCGTCGACCACGGAGACCTGGGGGCAGAAATAATAACGGAAAAGTTTGAGTGGGAGGGTATCCCTGAAAATTTCAGGGATAACATTATTGCCGCAGTCAGGTTCCACAACAAGAAAACAGTCCCTTCCGACCTTAAGCTCGGAGCGTATAAATGGTCATGCCTTGTCAGGGATGCAGACAAGATAGATATTTACAGAATGGTGGAAGAACGCATGGACAACGGCACTATCTATGAGATGCTGCCAAGGCACCGGATGTCCGAAGGGCTTTCACCCGGACTGGTTGAAGAAATAAGGGAGACCGGTACGGGCTCCTATTCAAATGCCAGATCCCTTCAGGACTACAGATTGATCCAGCTTACGTGGGGGTGTGACCTTAACTTCACCGTATCTGTGGCAACATTGAAAGAAGAGAGGATCATAGAGAGGATACGCGAAGACCTCCGTTCCTGCGGGATAAACGACCTCGTTGACGATCTGGTCAGCCGGATATATTCAATGGCATAAAATGATTAAATACAATACCTCCTATAGTCAGGGGCTTCTCATCTGACTATAGGAGGTATTTAATGTTATTCACATAACACGTGCTATCTTAAAAACATAAAAGCATCGATTGACAACACGCTCAGATGTGGGTCATTGCTGTGACCAGTTTGCGGGATAGACGAAGTAAGCGAACCTCGCCTTACAGGGAGTCTGGAAGTGGATATGGGAATCCTTCGGTATGTAGATGATGTCTCCCGGTCCACCGGATATCAGGCGGCCATCGATATTGATCTCCAGAGTGCCTTCCAGCACAAGGTCATATTCGTCGTATCTGAGAGTCCATTCAAGGCTGGAATGGTCGAGTTCCATTATGCCGGCACCGATCCTGGGAGCCTCCTCAAGTGTAGTTATATCTTTAAGCGAGACACCTTCAGTTTCAAAAGGTTCGCATTTGACAGTGTCTGTTTTGATCATCATTACTCCGCTTTTATCGCGCACTTTTACGAAGTCTTCTTTTGGGATGCCCAAAGCCTCTTTTACGACTTCAGTAACTATTTTGCGTATAATGTCTTCGCTCACGTTCATTCATTCTCACTCCTCTATTCCCTGATCTGCAAATTTTTACGCTTTGTCACCGGTCTTTATCTTAGACAGAAGTTTGGGCGACAGAATATTTGCAAGGATTAGAGCAGTAACGCCGGCGACAAGTTTGCCAACGATGACAGGGAAGATCATTTCCTTGTTGACGCCTGCGGTAAAGCCAAGGTGGTCGCCAAAGACAAAAGCTGCCGAGACAGCAAACGCAACATTCAGCAGTTTGCCTTTCGGATCCATCTGATCCATTATGTTGAACATTGCGATGTTGTTTGCAAGATTGGCAACCATTCCGGCAGATGCAACTTCATTCATTCCCAGCGCGCTTCCGACCTTCTCAAGCGCTTTGCCAAAGGTCCTCGTTATCCACTTGACCATCGGGAAAGCTCCGATCAGGACGATGGCGATTTGTCCGCATATGAGGAGACCTGATTCAAGAGGAACAACTCCATCGTTCTTTTCCGGATCTACCATAATATCGAACAGAGGGAAACGAATCCCCGTCAGGTATTCAAATACAGCGATGGCCGTGAATATCGTGATAAGTATGGTAACAGCTGTTCCAAATTTATTGAATCCGCGGATCATGGTGTCAGGGATCACCCAAAGACCGATACAAATCAGCCCGGCAATGATGATGACCGGAATGAGGTTGACAAGGACCGTGCCCAATGCGATCTTATAGGGAGTCATATTCATAACAAGACCGCCTGCTATACACCCGATCGGAACCGTAATAAGTCCTGCAAGTATGCCGGCACCAAGGTACGGGCGGTCTTCAGGCTTTATAATGGAGAGCGCGACAGGGATCGTGAACACAATGGTCGGCCCCATCATCGTTCCAAGAATAAGCCCTGCAAAGTTGCCTACTGATTCGTTCGACGCAAGTTTCATGGCAAGCGGATATCCCCCCATGTCACACGCAAGCAAAGTTGTGGCAAACATGGATGCGTCTGCTCCCACCATATTGTAAATAGGCACGATGAACGGTTTAAGAATTATTGCAAGAACAGGCGCTGCCGCCACGACTCCGGCCATTGCGATCGCAAGGGGCCCCATAGCGTTGAATCCGTTGTCAAATTCTTCACCGTATCCCAATTTATTGCCGCGGATCTTATCGACCGCTCCAACGATCATAAAAATCATCATGATAAATATGATTACAGTGTTGACAGAGAGGTTAGATATCCAGCCGCTTAAACTTTCCGTAAAGACACCGGTGTTAGTAATATTATCGATCAACTCCTGAAACATCCAAATCGCCTCCTAGTTATAAGTGCTGTTTCATAGCAGTGAACTCAGAACTCGCGGGTCGGGATGAGGTATCACAGAAGTGCCGACCAGAAGTTCAGTACTCTTGCTTGCGGCATCGACTGCCGCGCGCACTGAACCTACATCGCCGGTCAATGTGACGAATCCCTTGCCGCCTATTGCGAATCCCACACGGACTTCGATCAGTGTAATGTTTGCCGCCTTCGCGGCAGTATCTGCTGCAATTATGGCCGATGCCACAGAATAGAATTCAAGCACTCCAACGGACTTGAACTCCGTGATCTGTGAGGTTAGAGAGACAGCTGGAATGACTTGAGGATGGATATTTGGAATAAGCAGGGTGTCTATGAGGCATTCTGCGGCACATATCTTGCCCGCCTTGATCGACGATGTCACGCCGTCAGTATCCCCTGCGATTATTACCATGTATTTGCCGGGGCAAAATGAAGTCGCTCGCAGCAATTCAACTTTTGCAGCCTTGAGCATACAGTCACATGATTCGATCCCACGCGCGATGCTTCCAAGTTCTATCATTCCCAATGCATTTTTCATCTGCTGTCACCCCACTTGATCAAATCAATATGCACGCCGTCATCGGTAACCTCGCGGACGACCCCGCATACTCCGCAGTGGATGTTGGCTGATGCGCCCTGCTGTGCCGAAGCTATGAGCTGACCTTTTTCCACTTTGTCGCCGGCTGCAACTTGAACTATTGCGGGTTTACCGAGGTGTTGCTGAAAGGGGACAAATATTTTTTCGGGCATAAATTCAATACAACTGTCATCCGCATGCTGCCCATACCATGAAGAAATGCCGATACGTGCCGCCAGGCGTTCGGTAGGTATACGGCTGTGATCAATGGCTTTCAGTACCACAGGGGCCAAATTACGCCCTTTTTTATAGCCTTTCAAGCTTATTTGTTGTTTAAAATAGTCATTGACTTTCCTTGGTGAAAGTCCCATCGGACATGAGTACAAGTCACAAACACCGCAGTCACAGCAGTTAAGCGAATCTCCGAAACAGCGAACATATTCATCTTTGTCAATTATCAAAGATTCACGCCACAGGTTGCGCATAACAAGATGTGGTCTTATCTCATGTCCCAAAAGATAGCGCGGACACAGGTCGGTACACATGCGGCACTGGATACAGGCGCTCCTGCTCTGATGCTTGATCCTTTCAAGCGACAGTCCCGAGCGCCTGACAAGATAATGATCTCGCGGCAGTACAATGATGTTCCCGGTAGTTTTCGTCACTACGGTCCTTGAAATCGCCAGGGGATCGTCAATGATTTTGCCCATCATAGGTCCGCCGACTATGACAGCATAGTCCTGGACCAGTGGCGCAGCCTCACGGATGCAGTCTGCAACAAACGTGCCTACAGGGACTTTGAGTATGACCGGCGCCTTGATCTCTCCTGTAACAGAGAGTATTTTCTCCATCACAGGGATACCTTCAAGAGCATTATGGATATTCAGCATCGTCCCTACGTTGTCAACAACCGTACTGACATCAAGCGGCAAACCACGCTCCGGCACGACCCTCCCGGTCACGTAGTGCACCATTATCTGTTCATCCCCTGCAGGATAAAAGGTAGGCATCCGCACTATCTCCACATCAGTTCCGGCCGTCAGGACAGCTGCAGACAAAGCTTCTGTCTCGGCTTCATACTGCCCCTTAAGTGCTATTATTTTTTTCTGTGCACCCAGGTGTTCTGCAGTCTTTACTATCGCATGGATGATCCCCTCGGCCTCATTGCGGCACAGATACTTGTCTGCCTCTGACAGCGGCTCGCATTCTGCTGCGTTGATGATGAGATACTCAACCTGTGAATCCAGCTTTATATGGGTAGGAAAACCTGCACCTCCGGCACCGACAACACCCGCAGCTTTTACGGTCTCAATAAAGTCCATCACCATGAACCCTCTTTCAGAGACATTCCGTCTCTATCTCGCTGCCTTCTACGATCGCTATGACAGAAGCATCTATTGGATTTGACATATTCCCGGTCGCGCTTCTTGCCGAGCTGCCACTCACGTAAATAATGGTCTCCCCTATTCCTGCACCGATCATATCTGTTGCAACTATGGGCACTTCATCAACAGAGCCGTCAATTATGTTGATCGGCTGCAGTATGAGCAGCTTGAAACCGGAAAGCCTCTCCTCCTTTCGCGTCGCCCAGATATTGCCTATTACTTTTGCTATCTTCATGCCCTACACCTCTCAATATCTGTTCAGGCTTTGATCACTTTGATCCCGTTTTTCTCCGCGTATTCTTTGGCAAGATCAGTCATTATCGTGTTTGAAGCAATACGTATGCAGTTATAGCCCTCGTTTCTGCACTTATACATGTCCTTTTCGGCAATGACTCTTTTATCAAACATCTTTTCTTTGCATTGCATCTGCTCCGTCTCTGAGATGGCCCCGGGCGCTTCCGCAGCAGAACATTTGTTTTCCTTCGCGGAGGCCGCTTCCGTCTCCATTATCCTGGACATTACACGGGACAGGATCTCACTGACTAAAGACTCGTAGTCCATACTCTCTACCTCCATTCGGTTCAAACTTTGCAGTTGACAGCAATCCCCGCAGGTGTCACAAGGAGCGGATAAGCTGTTTTGACTGTCCTGATGCCGGTAACGTTTTCAAAAACTGTTTCTATGTCCGTAAAGCAGCTTGTCCCCCCGCATAAATAGATCGCCTCTGTCGCCTGCCTGTCGATATGCTTCATCACTATCGTCGCCATTTTTTCCATGACAGCCTTAACGACCGGCAGCATCTCCCTGTGACGTGAGAAGTCTGTCTTTAACTTTTCGGCTTCAGGTACCGGGATATGATAGTTGCCTGCGATAACGAGCGTCAGGTGTATGCCTCCGGTGGGTTCGTCGTATATTTCGGTAACGACTCCGTCATTAAGTACAGCGAGGCCTGTTGTTCCTCCGCCAATGTCCACCACGGCACCATTGCTGACGCAGTATATTGAATTGGCAGCGGAGGGTTCGTCCAAAATATTTGTCACTTCAAAACCTGCTCCTTCCGCCACATATCGATGTGTGCGAACACTGCTCAAAGTTCCTGCAGGCATTGCTATGGCACAGTTTACAAGTTCGTCTCCCAGGCGTTTTTCCGCACGTGTCTTCAATTCCTTTACGACCTTCAGCGCCCCTGCATAATCCACGACAACTCCGTCTCTGAGCACATCAACTGCCTGTTCTTCACATACTACCGGGTTATCATCCTTATCCAGCACCACAAGAACAATATAAGCGGTCCCAAGATCTAGTCCGCACTTATACACCGGTTCTGCCGGTTTAAAGGTCTTTTTCCCGGACTCTGCCACCCTTTTCATATAGGTGTTGATCCTTTCGAGATCGGGCATCTGACGTTTTCCCCCCGTTACCTTAATATCCTGCCAAGAGTGAAGCCGCTTACCCCTGCCGCGTTTGCCTCGTCAAAATCGATATGCATCTTATAGCGATAGTTGTCGCCCACCCTTAAAATAACATCCTGCAGAATGACGGGCCTGTCAGTATATAACTGTACACTGACCCGTTCCTTGTCGTGAAATCCGTGGATCTCTGCGACATCAGGGGGAACATGTACATGTCTTTGGGCTACAATTGCTCCATGCAAAGCCGTTATGCTGCCTTTCGGACCTTCGATCGTAACTTGTGCGGATCCGTCCAGATCTCCCGATTCACGGAGCGGAGCCGGTACTCCTATCGCGATCGCATCGCTCCTTGAAAGCTCTATTTGCGTCCTCGAACGGACAGGACCGAGAACAGCAATATTGTCCAGCCTCCCTTTTGGACCGATCAGGCATACACGTTCTTCTGACAGGTACTCTCCCGGCTGAGAGAGTTGCTTTGCCGACGTCAGCCCCTCACCTTTTCCAAAGAGAGCCTCAACATCCTCTGCGGCAAGATGGACATGCCTGGCTGAGACTTCTACCTGTACAAGAGCTGCACTGTTTATCGCCTTAAGAACCAGTGACACTATGTCGGGCATTCGTGTGCTCACTCCTTTACATTGTCTGATAGTCACCAGCCAGATACATGCACATCATTACGTGTATTGCACTTGAGAGCCTGTTCAGCCCTTCTATGATATCCTTGCGTTCGTATCCGCCTTTGATCTTGAAAGCCACCGCAGCCGATACTTCCACTTCACGAATCGAAGTCCTAAGCTGGTTTAGAAGAGCATATTCCTTTCCAAGCGTGTGATCCGGCAGCACCATCTGCTTTATTGAATAATATTTCATCGGATCGTGCGAACGGGCGCGAAGTTCAGCGTAAGTGAGGCCAAGAACGCTGTCGTTCAGGAACGGTTCGTTCGTGACCTCGCAGCGCATTATATTGCGCATTACACTGAGTATCTCCCCGATATCTTTAATGAGATTCGTGCTGCCGCCGGATTCCTTTATGACAGCCTGGTCGAGTACGGCCAACGCCTGTGTACTGTCAAGTTTTCCACGGAAGATTATCTTTGGATGGTCCTTCGGTACAAGTTCACTTCCATGGAGGTGCGTCATATACTCCGGCTTTTCATTATAATAAGCGCCTGTTTCAAAATCAGTGAATCTGCCTGCACAACCATGGTCCGTGATCTCAGAGTGACCGGACGGCACGGTGGCTGCTTTTGTTTTTTCCGATGCTTCGTTCGCTTCTGAGACCGGGTTATACCTTAGCTTCATAGCAGTAAGGTCAATTTTTATCTTGCGCTGCTGAAGGTATTCGCGTGCAGCAGGGGAGAGCATCTTCCCCTCGGGGACTTTGTAAGATTCCGGTTGTACAGCACGCAATTCATCTCGCAGAATGGCTTCTGTGATGACCTTCATATTTGCTCCCCCCTATCAGGGTTTACTCAACATTACTTCTCCGGGCTTGGAAGGATTGATTCAACTTCCTCGTGCGGACGCGGTATAACATGTACGGAGATAAGTTCGCCGACTCTCTCTGCTGCAGCTGCGCCTGCATCAGTGGCTGCCTTGACTGCCCCGACATCACCGCGCACCATTACTGTTACAAGCCCCCCACCTACGTGTACTTTTCCTATAAGGGTCACGTTTGCTGCCTTTACCATTGCATCTGATGCTTCAATAGAAGCTACGAGCCCCTTTGTTTCGACCATTCCGAGTGCCTGCTGGTTGTTTGACATTTTTGTCTTCTCCTTTCCATCTCGATCACTGATCTAGTCGTGAAGTTTTGGAAGTATGAACTCAACTTCTTCATGCGGACGCGGTATTACATGCACGGAGATAAGCTGACCGACCCTTTCTGCCGCGGCGGCACCTGCGTCAGTAGCTGCCTTTACAGCTCCGACATCACCGCGCACCATTACTGTAACAAGTCCTCCTCCCACATGAACTTTGCCGATCAGTTTTACATTGGCTGCTTTGACCATAGCATCGGAAGCTTCTATCGATGCCACAAGTCCCTTTGTTTCGACCATCCCCAGTGCCTGAAGCTCTGCCATTGTCCATTCCTCCTCTGTCTTTTATGCAGCATTGACTTTTTCAAGAATCTTTTTAACTATGGCGCTCACATCAATATCGGAAACATCCAATGAGCAGCTGCCGTCTATGGATCTCCTGGCAGAATCCCTGATCGCTTCGATCTCAAGTTTTCCTGCCGCAATAAAACGTTTGTTCAGAAGGTTCATAGGACCTACGTTATCTGAGGTCGCACTTCCGCCTTCTGCGCCGCATCCAAGCGTCAGAGAGGGCATCAGGCCTGTAGACGCTCCGATCCCTCCCAAAGCGCTCAGGGTATTTACTACGATACGTGATGCGGGTACGCGTTCAGCAAAATATTTGACCATTTCTCCATTTTGCGTATGGATGGAAAACGTATGTCCTGCGCCTTCGTAGTGGAGTATCTCACAGCACATATCACAGACTTTTTCATAGTTGGCAGCACTGAAGAAAGCAAGTATGGGCGCAAGCTTTTCGTTTGAGAAAGGATGCCCGCGTCCTACTCCTGTCTCTTTTGCCACCAGGACTCTGATCCCTTGCGGGACGTTTATCTCTGCAAGATCTGCAATAACAGATACGTCCCGTCCCACGATCTGGGGATTCATGCTGCCGTCACACCGAAGGATAAACCCGCCAAGTTTTTCTCTCTCTTCGTCGTTAAGGAAGTAAGCTCCCTGACTGGTCATTTCGGACCGGACGGTTTCCACCATGTCGTCATCGCATATCACAGACTGTTCTGAAGAACATATAGTACCGTTGTCGAACGTCTTCGAATCAAGAATGCGTTTCACGGCAGCTTTTAAATCCGCTGTCCGTTCAATGTAAGCCGGTCCGTTGCCCGGACCTACACCGATCGCCGGAGTTCCTGAAGAATAGGCGGCTCTGACCATTGCTGCTCCTCCTGTCGCAAGGATCATGGCAGTATCGTGGTGGCGCATGAGTACCTCTGTCGCCTGCAAAGTAGGGATGGTTATGCATCCGACAAGGTTCTCATTAGCCCCTGTTTCCGCGATCGCCTGACGTATGACCTTGACTGTTTCAAGTATGCAGCGCTGCGCCGACGGGTGCGGGGAAAAAACTATTGCATTCCCTGATTTTATAGCGATCTCTGCCTTGTAAAGTGCGGTCGAAGTCGGGTTTGTTGAAGGGATAAGTCCGGCGATGACCCCCATTGGAACAGCCAGAGTCGTTACACCCAGTTCTTCATTTTTATCTATCTCACCGATAGTCTTCATGTCTTTGATGTACTCATAAACACCACGGCTGGCGAATACATTCTTGATCGCCTTGTCGGCAGGAACTCCAAAACCGGTCTCCTCACAGGCCATTTTGCCTAATCGTTCAGAATTACGGACTCCGGCATCTGCAATAGACTTAACGATCCTGTCAACATATTCCTGACTCTTGCCTAAAAGCTCCTGCTGCGCTGCCTTCGCAGCACTTACGAGCTGGCGTACCTCCTGAACCGACAGAAGGTCTTTGTCATACAACTGCATATGCTACTCCCCCTGTCTTCCTTGTTCTTTGATGGCAGCTATCAGGACATCCCTTTTTGCGCGCCGGATCTCTTTGCTTGTCATTCCCTTAATGCCAATATCAACAGCAAGCTTACGCAGCCTGGTCAATGACAT
>DCEE01000007.1:0-38575 GCA_002316795.1 Synergistaceae bacterium UBA1037 | reverse complement strand
TTCACCTGCATGAACAGATCCTTGCCAACCGGTTTCTTCAGTACCTGAAATATCTTCATGCTCATCCTCTGCATTATTCTGTTCGTCGATGACAAACTCGTCCTTCTTCGTTTCATTTTTCTGTTCTTCGACAATGCAGCAAGATTTTGGCGCGGCCGGATCGTTACAAATCGGCACAGAAATATCGATCACTCGATAAACCGATTCGTCAGGATGCGGGATCACATGCACCGATACAACTTCGCAAAACTGGCCTACCGCAGCAGCGGCAGCATCTATTGCTGCCTTTACTGCACCGACATCACCGGTGACTAAGACAGATACCAATCCACCGGTAACCAGAGTTACGCCCAACCTGTGCACATTTGCAGCTTTGAGTGCGCTATCCAGAGCTTCTACAGCCGCCAGGTATCCGTGGACTTCAATCATGCCAAGGGCTTGCATTTTATCCCCCCTCCCTCAGCATACGCTTCATGACCGACCATGCGTTCTCCTACTGTCTTGGGTTTTCCGCGACAAACTCAACGGCTGCCGCAAAAGCTTCGCATGCCGACTTACAGGCTGACTGGCTGCCGGTGAGAAGTGCGCCTCCGAAGTTCGTCTCTGACGGGGGACCATAAAGAACACACATGGTGACATCCGCCGCTTTCAGCGCAGCATCTACACCATAGAGGGCTTCGAGCGGGGGGGCGATCAGGTATGCGAGGGCTTCTCCTTCGGGCACGCCTGCACTTTCTGAGAGATATGAACCTGTGCGTGATATGCAGAAAGCATAATACGGTATGGAATCATCCTCGTTTGCTGACACAAAATGTGCGACATTCTCGATCATATTAACCGCTGCCGCGAGTCCGCTCTTGACTTCGGCAGGGTTTGGCCCGGCAAGTATCCCGATTATCTCTCCGGCAAGCTTTGTATTTGCGTTTGCAGCTCCGCCGTAGAAGCTCTTTGCATATACCACCTTAACGTCAGCCGCTTTCGTGGCTTCGTCCAATGCAGTATATGTGACATCGTCACAGTCGGCCGTAAGCAGGGCTATCGATTTCTGTTCCGGCTTGAGCCCAAGTGATTTCGCAAGATCAGGATCAACGTTGGGTATTATTTTGGTTGCAAGTACTTTGGCCGGTAATGGGTCTCTCTTCATGGCTATCCCTCCTGTTCGTCTACAACTTCAGATCTGTCCCGCAGCTTTTGCGGTCGAGCACCGTCTTTATCAGTTCTGCGACGTGAGCTCCCGCTTCAACCGAAGGAGTGCCAGCCTTGTGGATATTTGACACGACTGAGCGTCGTGCTTCAGGCATTCCGACTGTTCCCTTATATGTAATGTATGCGGACATTGATTCTGCAGTGATAAGCCCAGGACGTTCGCCAATGAGAACGCAGGTCACCGTCGCACCTGTGATCTCTGTGACATGGTCCATAGCCCCTACCCGTCCGTACTCAAGGAAAAAGGGAGTTCCGACTTCGATGCCGTAGCTCGAAAGGCCCTGCATTATCGCCGGCAGCAAATCGGCAATATTAGCTGAGACTGATGCCGAGCTTAGTCCGTCGGATACAAAAATCTGGACAGTCGGGTTTTTCTTACATTTCTGCTTAATGGTCTCTACCGCTTCGTCATTCAGCTTCCTGCCAAGATCCGGTCTTGTAAGAAATATGTCTTTGTTGTCACACTGGGATCTTACTGAGAAAAGCCCCATCTTTTCGAGAAATTCATGATCAACGACAGAGAAGACTGCATCCTGAGCTGCAGAGTGAGCCGCGCGAAACTGCAGTACAGGGTCCGTCTTATAGCGTGCACCGGCCTTGCCTATTCCAAGGCGGCACGGAGCGTATTGTTTAAGTTCGTAATAGGCGTCCCTGTTGACCGGATTCTCAACAAGATACTGTTTACGGATGTCCACTTCCGTAACATCAGGAATGAACCCTTCCTCACAACCGGAGTCTGCTCTGCACAGCGGTGCCGGTTTGACCGGTGCCGACATGCCTGATATATTCATTTCGCTGAGTACCTGCTCGATTATCTCTCTGAGTGCATTTTGTTCGATCATAGTCTTTTCGCCTCCTCTCTTACTTGCTCAGGAAGACTGAAGCATCCCCGGCAAGCGGTGTAAGTTTCCCGTTTTCGGAAAAGCCCATTTTTTCCAGCCACTGGTCAAACTCTTTTATCGGACGGAGTCCGAATGTCTCACGCAGAGCTGCTGCTTCGTGATATCCTGTGCACTGGTACATGAGCATGCAGTCATCACCCTGAGGAACTCCCATGACATAGTTGCACCCCGCTGCTACCAGAAGTGTCGCAAGATTTTCTATGTCGTTCTGGTCCGCTTTCATGTGATTTGTGTAGCATGCGTCACAGCCCATCGGAATTCCCGTAAGCTTGCCCATGAAATGATCTTCAAGGCCTGCACGGATGACCTGTTTAGAATCGTAAAGATACTCAGGTCCTATGAAACCAACGACTGTGTTGACCATATACGGTTGGTAACGTTTGGCAAAACCGTAGCAACGCGCCTCCATAGTCACCTGGTCCCACCCGTTGTGGGATTCCGATGACAGCTCCGCACCCTGTCCGGTTTCAAAATACATGACGTTTGGTCCGGTGGATGTACCTTTGTGGAGCATCATATCCCGGCCTTCATCGAGCATCTGCATAGTGATCCCGAACGCCTCGTTGCCTTTTTGAGAACCGGCTATTGACTGAAACATAAGGTCTATCGGAGCATTGAATTTGTTCGCTGCGTCTGTCTGTGTCGTCACGTGAGCCAGGACGCTTATCTGTGTCGGTATCTCCCACTTACGCTTGAATTCGTCAAACATATTTAGGATCCTCGCGACATTTTCAACTGAATCGTCGACCGGATTCAATCCAAGGACAGCATCCCCGCAGCCGAGACTGAATCCTTCCATTACCGAAGCCATGATGCCCTTGGGATCGTCCGTGGTATGGTTCGGCTGAAGCCTTGATGAAAATGTCCCCGGAAGGCCGATCGTCGTATTGCAGTGCGCTGAAACTCTCATCTTCTTCGCAGCGTATATTAGGTCCAGGTTGCTCATAAGTTTGCAGGCAGCTGCAACCATCTCGCTTGTTAGGCCTCTTGACACGTGTCTTATCATAGCTGTGTCCGTTTTTTCGCTGAGCAGCCACTCTCTGAATTCGCCTACCGTCATGTTCTTGAATCCATCGAAGATCTTTTCGTTGACAGCATCCTGAATGACCCGGGTAACTTCATCATCCTCATAAGGTACTGCCGGTGTGTTGCGAAGTTCATTCATATTGACATGAGAGAGAACGACCTTCGCAGCGACCCTTTCTTCTGCTGATTCAGCTCCAATGCCAGCGAGACGGTCTCCCGACTTTTCTTCGTTGGCTTTGGCCATCACTTCGCGCAGGGATTTAAACTCGTAGCTATGTCCGAACAGTTTTGTCTTAAGCTTCATGCTGACCTCTCACCTCTCTATTGAAATTTCACTGATCAAGAATTAAATATCAAAGTCTTGATCACCACGGGCAATACATGCCCACCGCAAACCGGTTCTCCGATATCGATGTAATCGCCGCTCAAAGCCTTGATGCCGTCAATGCATACCATTGGTTTCTTATGGTTCAGCCTGACATTTAACGCATGCCCGAGTGCTTTTCCAATATCGTGTTCCACAACCAGGATCAACGGATACTGACCGTTTATCACCTCCTCTGCTCCGACTGCTATCGCGTTTGCCAGATACTGAATGTCTGAAAAAGTGTTATAGTTATATCCTGCAAAAGCAATAGCTATCTGCTCCAGCTTGTCTTCGGGCTTGTATAGTGGGATCTGAGAGCGAATCGATGCAATGATTTTTTCACTTGAAGATTCCTCTGTTTTACCGATATTCAGAATCGGGATGTTTTTAATAGGAAGCAGGCCCTGGGTGAACAGGATCGTGCTCCCGCTTATTTCCGTCGTGTGGACTCCCGCTCCGACTACCGTTGCGCGTATCGTCTCTGCTGGAACGATCGTTTGGACCTGTTTAAAATATTTATTGTTTCTGACAGCCTCTCCCAGAAGCACTCCAATATCACCGTAACGGTAGACATCCCCGGATGTCTGGCTGCCGTTGTAGATACAGTCGGCAACACCTCCGGAAAAGGTCAGCGCTTCTATTTTCGGGATGTCATGCAATCCTTTTCCGTTGTTTGTGTATATGTAGTCAATCGACTTCTCTGCAGGAGCCAGTCCGATCGACTGAGAGAGCACGTCTGCCATGATCGACACTGTCCTACGGAGCAATCCCTCGTCTGCAGCATTGCCGGCATCAATAGAAATGCCGTTTTCACTTGCAAGCTGTCTGATTTTTGGAAAGACAGATACTATCCTGCCCTTTTCTACGCGGATCAGTCTTCCTCCGATGTCAATACACGTAACACCGGCCAGCCGCCCTTTGTCATATACCGCAATGTTCGTTGTACCGCCTCCGATGTCAAGATTAGCCATTACGCACCTTTTTTCTTTGGAAGCAACATCTGTTCCCGCACCCCTTGCTGACAGTACAGATTCCAGGCCCGGACCTGCTATTGCTACGACAAAATCTCCGGAAGAATCGGATAAAGCCTTTAACACCTGGTTTGCGTTTTTCTTTCTTGCCATGTCTCCTGTGATTATTACTGCACCGCTATGCACCATATGCGGGGTCATTCCGGCCTTGCGGTACTCTTCACTTACAATTTTTTTAATTTCTTCGGTGTTTATCTCTGTTGGTGAAAGTAAGGGAGTAAAATATATGTCACTTTTGTAAACGACCTGCTTGTCCACAATTGATATCCTCGGAACAGTAAAATTGCTCGCTCTGTTTTCAACGGTCAGCTGGCTAAAGATCACGTTTGTAGTGGTCGTTCCTATGTCTATCCCAACGCTGGATATTACCTGTCTGGAAATGACATTGCTCATAAATTATTCCTCCCAAATACGAACGCAGCTCCGCTGCAAGGGTAATTGCACCCTGAAGCGGAGCTGCGTCACTCCGATCACTTGTGAGCGGCTTTACGTTGCTGACTCACACGTGTTTAAAATTAAAAATATCTCAACTTACCTTGAAATCAAATGATGCACATGTACCATATCTGTTAGAATCTATTTTAAAATTTCCGCCAAGCTTATCTTTGACAAGCGCCCTGACAATATTAAGCCCAAGGTGGTTCGTCTCCGTCGAGTCAAACCCGCATCCGTCATCGATCACTTTGATCGTGGAATAGAGATCGCCTTTTGAGACTATGATCCTTACCATTCCGACATGCCTTCCCGGGAATGCATGCTCGATCGAATTCTGGAGCAATTCGTTAACTACAAGAGCCACTGATGTTGAAACATCCGCGTCTGCCTGGAAGTCATCTCCTTCGAGAGTAACTTCTATCCTGATGTTCACGTTGCTGTTGCTGTCTTCAAAGTATTGCAGAGCGTTATTTGTAATATTGATGATAACTTCCCCTATGTTGACCCTGTCGATCCCAACCTGAGAAAGCAGTTCATGTGTTACTGCTATCGACAGTATCCGGCTCATGCTTTCGCGCAGTACCATCTGTGTTTCGGGGTCATTTGCCCTTCTGATCTGGAGACGAAGCAGGCTGGCGATTGTCTGGAGATTATTCTTGATCCTGTGGTGCATTTCCTGGATAGCAACAGATTTTAGAATAAGTTCCCTCTCTCGTTCTTTCTTATCCGTAATGTCACGTATAATGAGAGCAAACCCCATACCCTGCGAAGAGAGATCCACGTGCCTTATTACAAGACAGTTGTTCCCAAGCCCTACCTCAACTTCCGTCAGTCCGGAAATATCATCTTCCGTGTCGGAAGGACAGATCTGCATGATGTTATGGTAAGGTTGTCCCAGAATGTCGTTTACATAGCCAAATTTTTTATACAGCTTGCTGGCAAGCGAATTGCGATAAGCTACATACCCGTCCTTGTCTACGATCACCAGAGCTTCATCAATGCACTCGGTCAGCCAGTTATGTTCCTCCGTCATATGAGTTATTGCGCTTGCTATGCGGTTATAGCTCTGCTGGGAAAAGTGGAGGCGTTCACTCTGTGCTCTCTCTTCATCTACCCTTTTTTCCCGGATAAGTACACCGATCACCCGTCCCTCGTTTTTTATAGGTTCCACAGTCTGGATGACATGAGTATTCTCTTGCGTGATCGCTTTCATCTGTTTAGTCGCTATGCCGAGCTTAAGTGTGCGCGCAACTGCCGGCTCATTTTGCGGTTTAGCCAGAAGACCCACTACTGTGTTTCTGTAAGACGAAGGCACATAATCGGGTTTTGCTTCTGCAACAACTATTGCGTCCTCAGACGTCGAAGGGCAGTCAATAAAAATATCTGCATCCTCGAGATTTGCTAGAGGCTTGAGTACGACAGACATTCCTTCGATAATAGAAATGTCGTGGTCGCTGAGATCAGTATATTCCTTACAAAGAAGAGCTACTGTGCTTTCCTCCGGCATCTGGTATCCACCTTGCTCTGTTGAAGGATCAAATCGGCAACGTGACGCATTGAGATCGATTTGCACAAGCTGAGATTCTTTATGTATCTGTAAGCCTCTTCCTCTGTCATGGACAGTTCCTCCATGACGCGTCCCTTCGCTTTTTCAATTATCGTCCTGTTCTCAAAACGCTCGGATATCTCGTTGATATCTCTCCTAAGCTTCTTGATTTCATGTATGTGTTTGAACAGCAGTTCGATGGTTGGTATAAGAGATTTTGCATTAATTGGTTTTACCAGATATCCGCTTATTCCGATGGCCTTAGCTTCTTCAACAAATTCCTTTTCTCCATAAGCTGTAAGCAGTACTACCGCATCAGCAAGATTTTCCTCTATGATAAGCCTGGATGCCGAGAGTCCGTCGAGATAGGGCATTTTGATATCCATCAAGACAAGATCGGGGTGGTGTTTCTTACATGCTTCCACTGCATCAAAACCGTCCCCTGCCTCTGCAACAACATTGTAACCGGACTCCTGAAGAAGTTCACGCAAATCCATTCTGGTAATAGGCTCATCATCGGCTATAAGGATATTAAGCTTATTGTCTTTCATCCGTTGTTTCCTCCGTATAAGAAATTTCGCGGACAAAGTCATCCAGGCCTTTTCCTGTCAACGCACTTGTGACAAATATTACTTTGGCCCCTGCCATCTTTAGGAAAGTCCTTGCATTGTTTATCTGTGTATCCGTAGCAATATCGGCTTTTGTGACCAGCCCTATGACCGGCTTGCAGAAAAGCGCCCCGTATGCGGGGGGAAAGAGTGTTCCGTCCTCTGTCGCATCCTGCACAAAAACGATCACATCCGCGTCTGTTGCAGCTACTGTAAGTGATCCCCTAAAAGAATATCTTTCAAAATATTCTCCCGGCGTATCCAGTATAAAGTCGTCGATCAATGTGAGGGTCTGAGTTTTGTGATAACGTATGTCACTGTCCGTTATACGCTGACTTAGTGTAGTTTTGCCGGACATCGTCCTGCCTACCAGTATTATACGCTTTCTGCGGCTCATGTCTTCGTTACATTTGTCGGAGCAAAGCCCATGTATGTACAGAGCGTGTATATTACATCCTGCATAGCAGCCTCTACTGCCGCTACATCTCCGGTAATCAGAAGAGAACCGTTAAATCTGTCAACAAAACCGATATTTATATTTGCTGCCTTTGAAGCAACATCAGCCGCTATCATGGCACCCTCGCTGGGAGTTATTGTGAAAATTCCAATAGATCCTTGCGCATCGATAAGACCAAGTTTAGCGTAGAGCTGCTGGACAGGATTGGCTATAACATGCGCCAGTGTCACTTGCTTGCCAGGGACAAATTCCTGGATTATCCTTACTTTATTTTCTTTTGTCGCCACTTACATCGCTCTCTTTTCTCAGAGGAATAAATGCCGTTGTCAGTGTTCTCCGTTGTATGCTTTTCGAAAAAGATCAACAACTTCGTCTCTTGAACATTTTATTGGGTTTGATGCCAATGTAGGGTCAGCCATCACTGCATCTGCAAGCGGATCAAGGGCAGCTTCAAAATCACGCCGCGATATCCCTGCGTCTTTGACAGAGGTAGGAATGTGCAGTTTTTCAATAAGAATTCTGACGGCTCGTACGGCACCTAGCGCACTTTGACGCAAAACCGAAGTTTTAAGGATCCTCACAGCACGTACAGCGTCGACCGTACTCTGCCGCAAAGCTGATGTTTCTATATCCAGTATAGCTGCTATCTCGGCATAACGGACCGCTGTGTCGGTAAGTTCTGTCGAGCAGCCTGAGTTAAAGTTCATCGTATAAGTAAGGAATATACCGTTAGCCCGTCCGTGCGGCACATGAAATTTTGCACCGAGAGCATGAGCCATCGCGTGGTTCAGGCCGAGTCCCGAGTTACTGAACGCGATCCCGGCCATACAGGCAGCATTGTGAACCGCCTGGCGAGCATGGATATCATCCGGGTTTGAATATGCCCTGTGAAGGTTCTTGTGGATAAGTTTGATAGCCTTCTCTGCCATGGCGTCGGAAAAATCGTTGCGTTCTTTGGAAACAAATGATTCTATAGCATGTGTCAGCACGTCGATACCGGTATCGGCAGTAACCGCAGGAGGTACGCTCAGGGTAAGGCCTGCGTCCAAAAGAGCCGCTTCCGGCAGCAGCCTGTCGTCAGCAATTGGATATTTGATCTGTTTTACATTATCCGAAATAACGGAGTAACGGCTGACCTCAGAACCGGTACCGCTTGTGGTAGGGATAACGATTAGACGGTAATGCTTTTCATCATCGAGGCTTTCAGCAAAGAATTTGATCGCCTTCGCAGCATCTGCCACAGAACCGCCGCCAAAAGCCACTATGTTCTCGGCTTTGGTTCTGGCAAGAACTTCTATACCAGATGCTACTGCCTCCGTGTCAGGATCGGAGCGAACATCTGAAAAAATCGAATAGTTTACTCCGGCGGATCCAAAATAGTCAGTGACATATTTTACTTTGCCGCTTTGATACATATGCATATCCGTGACTATAAGGACATTGTTCAGTCCGAACAGTGCGCTTGCAAGAGCTTCGGCTCCCATATATATCTTTACCGGCATGTTAAATATAAACACCTGGACACCCCTGTCAAAACGCAAAAATCGCCCTAAACATACGTTTAGGACGTTCCGTCACGCCCAAAGCAGTCACACCACTACATCGTAGCATGCTAAATTAACAAACTCAGACTATATTAAATTCTTAATTTTGTCAATAATACATATTGAACTAAAATTGGCTGTATCGTCTCCTCCAAATTGAATATATAGAGGAGAAACTGCGCTTACTTCAAATCGGGGACTCACTTTAAAAAAATAGTAAAACCCCCTCATCTCAGCATGCTGCACTACGCTGACGAAAAGGAGGTTTATGAGATATCAATATGCGTTCAGATTCTAAATTTCTGTTCGAATTTACTGAGCCTCGAACATGTCTTTGCCTACACCGCATACGGGGCAGGCCCAGTCATCAGGGATCTCCTCAAATGGCGTTCCAGGGGCGACTCCTGCATCAGGATCTCCTGCTTCCGGATCATAAACATAACCGCAAACGGTGCACAAATACTTTTTCATAGTCCATAGTCCTCCTTTTAGGTTGGGCCTTTGCCAATGGCCACTAATACTGAAATCATTATCATTTTAACATTGTTTTTCAAATACGGTAGAAAGACTGATCAAGTTTTTCTGTAAGCCTCTTTGCTCCTCTGTCAATTATAAGATAATTGTCTTCCAATCTCAATCCTCCCCAGCCTTGAATATATATCCCGGGTTCTACAGTGACCACATCTCCCGGTTTCAGTTCGTATGAATATTTAGAGGAAAGATAAGGCGGCTCATGGATCTCGATCCCAAGACCGTGCCCCAGTCCATGAGTAAAGTATCTGCCAAGTCCCACGGATTCTATGACATCGAAAGCCGTCTTATATACATCCGTTCCCGCGGCCCCCGGAGAGAGAGCCTTGGCTGCGGCCTCGTGGGCACTGAACAGGATGTCATGATAATGTACAGCGCGCTGATCTGGTTCACCCAAAGAAAAATTCCTTGTTATGTCACAGAAGTACCCCATGTACCTCACTCCAAAATCGACAGTTACCCATTCGCCATCTGCCATTTTCTTTCCGGTGGCCCTTCCGTGAGGCATTGAGCTTCTTTTTCCTGATGCGACTATCATGTCGAATCCGGTCTCGCCTCCAAATTTGTTTATGTGGAAATTGAGCAGTGCCTCAAACTCTTTCTCTGTCATTCCGGGCATTACGCTTTCAAGGGTAAGCAAAAAGGCCTCTGCTGCTATCTCTCCGGCTTTCATGATACATTCTGCCTCGTGCCCGTCCTTTGAGCGTCTAAGTTCGGATATGATGTGGGTCGCGTCGCTCCACCTGGTCGTTTTTGCTGAAGATAGCTTTTCCCATGTGGCGTGGGATGTCTTTGATGCTTCGCAAAGGATCTTTTGTGCTCCGTGAGCGGATATGCTCCCAATAACATCGTCTGTCAGGCTGTTCTTTTGGGCAAGGACCGGATGGGGCGACTGGGTCTCTCCCTGTTCCCTGTACCTGCCGTCAAGTATGAGCTCCGCAGAATCCTTGTATATCACCAGCGCACCTGATGTTCCCCTGAAACCGCTCAGGTAGTATAGGGTCTCCCAGTTGAAGCCCTCATCCGTGATGACGACAAAGGCATCCGTACCGGTTTTTGCCATCTCTTTCCTGAGCCTTTCAGCTCTCTTTACTATATAGCCTTTACTCATACTCAGGTCCTTCCATCTTGAGAAGTCTCCACAACTCTTCGGACGGTTCAGGAACAGGCTTCACCAACCTATCTCCCATTGAGCCGACTACAGCTGCCTCAATGCCTGTCTTTGCAAGCTGCTCCAGTGCCTCCGCCGTCCTGTCTTCAGGCACGGCAGCGAGAAGGCTGCCGGAAGCTATCAGCCGCAGGGGGTCGAATCCAAGCTTCTCCGCGGCTCTTTTTGTCAGGGGATGGACAGGCACGGAAGAGTAGTCTATCTCAGCCTGAAGTCCGCTAAGCGAGGATATCTCCCCGACTCCTCCCATGAAGCCGCCCTCTGTCGGATCGTGCATGAACTTCGCTATTTCTCTCAAGGCTTTTGACTCTTCAAGCACAGAAGTCTTTTCAGCCCAGGATAGAAGTTCTTCTGTCTCGGACTCCGACATGAAGTGTTTCAGAAGCTCAGGCTTGTCCGAGGCAAGTATTGACATCCCCTCTATTCCTATATGCTTAGTGGCGATAAGGGCATCTCCCGGACGGAGGTCGCCGGCTCTAAGCACCCTGTCTGCTGTTCCTATTAAGGCTCCCATAATGACCGGTCTCTCGTATCTGTCGTTGAATTCCGTATGGCCTCCGGCGACAGCGATCCCCTGGGCGAGGCATTCCTCATGTATCTCTTTCATTATACGTGCCGCCCCCTCCTCTCCCCATGAAGGAGGAAGGATGAGCGTAACTGCAAGATATGCCGGGTCTCCTCCCTTTGATGCGATATCATTGGAGTTGATCCGGACAAGCAGCCTTCCAGCGCCTTTTTCAGCTCCGACGATCGGGTCGGATGAAAAGACCAGATACTTTCCTCTTGGCCATTCTATGACCGCTGCGTCCTCACCAACTGCCGGGCCTATGAGAAGTTCCTTTCTCTCTGCCCCGACATAGCGCAGAACGTTGCGTTCAAGAGCCTTCGGAGAAAGTTTCCCTGATGGGAGTTTTTTAATTTCGTCCACAGCCGCTCACCTGTTCCTGATCGAATAGATACATCCGCAGTGATCCTGTCTGTAAAGTCCCAGCAATTTGCTTTCCTCTACCGAGCGTTTGAACCCATCATTTTTTCGCCAAACCCTGTGGATCCATTGCAGACCATGCTCAGATGCAACCTTTTCGCCAATTTTATTTATAACTTGCGGATCCTTATGAGGACTTATTGTAAGTGTGGTCGTCAGGCAGCCTGCTTCAATCTTCACGGCGTATCTGGCTGCTGCCCCCAGCTGGAGTTCAAAGCAGAGAGGGCATCTTTTGCCACCCTCCGGCTCTGAAGCAAATCCTTCTGTAAGAGAGATCCACGTTTGCGGATCATATCCCATAATGTTGCAGTCCATCCCTTTTATGCGGCAGAGAGATCTGACAGCATCTGCCCTTTTGATGAACTCTTCCTCCGGATGTATGTTGCTGCCATAGAAAAACCCAATTGTCCGATACCCCTCTTTCAGAAGCTCTTCACCAGGAACGGTGGCATCCGGAGCACAGCATATATGGAGGATCAGTTTCTTGTTTTCATCCATCCGGCAGGTCAGAACGCTGTTTATTTCTGATCCTCCTCGGTTCCTTCGGCTTCGGGATCGGCTTCAGCCTCGTCATTTTCTGTGTCTGCAGTGACCTCTTCCCTCAATGGGAGGGTCTTGACCGCAAATATCAGATAGCCGGTGTGTCCGATCATGACATCTTCCGGCCTTATGCGGTTCGGTTCGGTCTTATAGTAGCGCAGCATGAGTTCGACTACCTGAATGTCGGCAAATCCGAATTCATTGAGCCTGACAATGGTATCTGAGACCTGGTTCGTTGTCGGCACAAGTATCCCGAGGTGGTTCCCCGGCGCAAGCGCCTCATATGCCTTGTCTATGTACTCCCATGGAGTCGGAACATCGAGGAATACCGCGTTTGCATTCCTCTCCTTGAAGCCATCATCGAGGGACCTTACGTTGAACTCGATCCGGTGGGCAACTCCCCATTTTTCGGCGTTCTTCTTTGCAAGCGCCGAAAATTCCTCTCTCCGGTCATAGGTGCATACCTTGCCTTCGTCACCCACGAAGTGGGCGAAAGTACAGCAGAGGCTTCCCGAGCCTGTACCGCACTCAACGACCGTACAGCCAGGAAAGATGTTCAGGTGCTGGAGTATAAACCCGGCGTCTTTCGGAAAGACGATCTGGGTCTGCCTCTTGATTCTCCTCGTGTACCCGGCAAGGGTAGGCCTCAGCAGGTAATATACCTCTCCTTTGGGAGTAACGATCCCCTCGCCGTACTCGCGTTCCATAAGCTCTGTGTGTTTGATCTGCCCAAAATGTGTCCCCTGCGACATCCCCGGAGTCACTTTTATGAGGAAATTGTCCCCTTTTTTAGGGTTCCAGATAAATACCAGATCTCCCGCCTGTATCATCTATTTCAGCGATCCTTTTACAGCTTCGGATATGTCCTTCGGAGAGAGTTTCATCTCCGCCATCACCTCATTGCCGGGGCCTGAGCACCCATAGTGGGTCACGCCAAGATTTACCATCGTGAGAGCCTTGCCTGCACGGGCTGCCATCATTGCCGCTATGGATCCTATTCCGGTGTTGACATGATGGTCTTCGCAGGTGATAAGAGGCATATCTCCGACAAGGTCGAAGAGTTTCCCTGCATCCATTCCAAGGGGAGAAGCACAGTGAAGGACTTTCACGCTGATCCCTTCCGCCGCAAGAAGATCATGCGCTGCCAGCGCACGGCCGGCGAAATGTCCCATTGAAAGTATTGCCGCATCCTTCCCCTCTCTCAGAACATCTACATCGCCATATGTGAAAGTATAGCCTTCTCCGTAGAATGGTGTACCGTCCTCTTTCAGAAGGACGGGGAGTACGCTCCTGCCCATTGCCATACAGACATTGCCGGGTTCCTTCAGCATCCATCTTGTGGCCCTGTCCGTCTGGTTGGGATCCGCAGGGACAATGACCTTCCATCCAAAAGTGTTGCGGAAGAGGCCGACGTAATCAATGCACTGGTGGGTCATCCCGTCTTCGCCGACATCGAGCCCAGTGTGGGTGAGGACAGTTTTTGCCGATGCCTTGTTGATGTCGTTCAGCCTCTGCTGGTTGTAGACTTCATCTGCGCCGAAAACGCCGAAACCCGCCCACAGGGAAACGACTCCGGCCGCAGATGCCGCTCCCGCAACTGTCGCCGTCGAGTGTTCCTGGATGCCTGCCTGTATGAAATTATCGGGACATGCCTTTGCAAAACCGTCAACTTTAACAGATCCCGCCAGGTCGCAGTCAAAGACTATTATCGGAGTACGCCCCTCTTTTTTGTAATTGAGTTCGCCTACCTGGGCCAGGGCTTTTCCGAATGCGCCCCTGTTGTCCTTTTTGTCGTCTTTCGTATATGTCAGAGGAGTCCCCGTATCCAAGTCCGGTATGCACACCTCCACCTTGCGTCCTTTGGGAAGATCTCCCTTTCTGATCTCGAGCGCCTTCTCGAACATCTCCATATCTGCGCCGAGTTCACGGAGTGCCGTAGCAAGATCTTCGCCTGAGGCCGCCTTGCCGTGGTAATCCGGAATGTTCTGCATGAATGAGACACCTTTTCCCATGACTGTCCTGCAGAGTATGACGAAGCATCCCTCATGTGCGGCAGCGCGTCTCATCGCGTCATATATCTGTGAGTATGAGTGTCCGTCGCACTCAATGACATGCCATCCGTCGGCCTTCCAGAGATCCGGGATGTTCACGGGCATAACTTCCTCAATGCGTCCGCTGATCTGTATGTCATTCCAGTCGACAAGTACCGTCAGGCTGCTCAGCTTTTCCTTCGCGGCGATCCTTCTGGCTTCGGCCACCTGCCCCTTTACCTGCTCCCCGTCGCCCATCACGACCCATGTCCTGGAGTTTGATCCGCGGGCCCTGGCCGCAAGCGCGAAACCGACTCCCGCCGCAAGACCCTGTCCCAGGTTGCCTGTCCCCCAGTCAACTCCGGGGACATCCCTCTCAACATGCCCCTGGAAAGGGCTGCAGGTACGTCTGAAATTTGAATACATCTCTTCCGGCTTGAAAAATCCGTATGCGGCAAGCGCCGAGTAAAATCCTGCAGATGTGTGACCGTGGCTTATTACTATCCTGTCGCGTTCCATGCAGTCTGACTTATTCGGTGTGACATCGGCAGAGGCAAGAAGCGTCATGTATATGTCCATTGAAGAAAGCGCTCCGCCGGGATGTCCGCTCTTTGCGGCCGAGGTCGCTATTACCGACCATACTCTTCCTTTACGCGCCCTTTCCTTAAGTTCAGATGTCATTTCCGGGGTGATCTTAGCAGCTTTGAAGTTTCTCATTTCTGTTGTCGGATCCATTTCTTGATAACTCCTCTCAATAAACAGGGAAATTGGTTAAAACACAGACAGGACAATTGTAACCTGAATATTGATAATTTGGAAAAATATTTTTGATAGTTTATAATAACGAATCGCTTTATACTTGATGCGATCCCTTACAGCAGCTTTGAAAGTCAGGCAGGAGGAATAACTTTGAGGATAGCAGTACTGGTCAAACAGGTGCCGGCAGCCGACAATGTCAAAATAGATGAAAAAACCGGAACGATGGTCCGCGAAGGAGTAGAGGCCGAACTCAATCCGCTGGATCTGCACGCAGTCGAGGCGGCTGTCAGGATCAGTGAGTGCATGCCGGAAGGCACCACAGAGATAACAGCTGTGACCATGGGTCCCCCGCAGGCAAAAAAAGCCGCGGCCTATGCTGTTTCTATGGGCTGTGACAATGGCGTCCTTATCTCGGACAAAAGGTTCGGCGGATCTGATACTCTCGCAACATCAAGGACATTGGCGAAAGCGCTTGAAAAACTGGGCCCCTTTGATCTGATACTTGCTGGCGAAAGGGCGACGGACGGAGAGACCGGACAGGTCGGGCCGGCTGTCGCAGAATTTCTCCGCATGCCGGCCTTAACTTATGTGAGCTCCATTGATGAACTGGATCAAGGGCATATAAAAGTTACAAGGTCTGTAGAAGGCGGGCATGAGAAACTTGAAGCCCCGATACCCGCAATGGTCATGCCTGTGAAGGAGATGAACATTCCCCGGCTTTGCACTCTTGGAGGCAAGCTTCGCGCCAAAAAGACGGAGATCCACGTGATAAATGCGGATGACTTGGGCCTTGACGAGGATTCGACGGGCCTGAAGGGTTCTGCGACTTGGGTCATCAATGTTACATACCCTCAGATGACAAGAGAGGGAAGAAAGATATCATCATCGGCCGGTACGAAGGACGCTGTCAAAGCTATAGTGGATCTCCTTGAAGAGAAAAATTGTCTGGAGACGGCAAGATGAACGGCACAAAAAATGAAGTCTGGACACTGGCAGAAGTCAGAGGAAGAGTTATACATCCGGTCTCAAAGGAACTTCTTGCCTGGGGAAGGGAGCTCGCAGATTCTATGTGCGCCCCTCTCGCAAGCATCCTGGTGGGATGCGGAGTATCTTCGAGGGCAGAAGAACTTATCACGGCAGGGGCGGACAAGGTCTACATAGTCGACGACCCGTCGTTTGAAAATTTTCTCTGCGATGCGCAGGTAAGCATACTTGAAGATCTGACCGGCAGATACAGCCCCTCCATACTGATCGCCTCGGCTACGACAAGGGGCAGGACAGTCATGCCGATGCTCAGCGCCAGGATCGGCTGCGGACTTACGGCGGACTGCACTGAACTTTCGATAGACCCCGGATCCGGCAGACTGATCCAGACAAGACCCGCCATCGGTGGCAACGTCATGGCTGACATAAAGACAAAGGGACGGGATCCCCAGATGTGTACAGTGAGACCAAAATCTAAAAGACCCCTTGAACCCGACAGGTCGCGTAAAGGCGAGCTGATAAGAATATCCCCCTCTCAGGATCTGCTCGGATCTGCGCTGAAATTCCTCGGGTTCACGCCCGAAACATCTGTAGGACTGCCAATTCAGGAAGCGGAGATAATCATCTCCGGCGGCAAGGGCATGAAAAACGCGAAAAATTTTGCAAAGCTTGAGAAACTTGCAAGACTCCTGGGAGGGACCGTCGGAGCTTCACGCATGGCGGTCGATCTGGGCTGGGCGCCCTATTCTGCCCAGGTAGGACTCAGCGGCAAATCTGTCACTCCAAGGATATACCTGGCCTTTGGGATATCCGGTGCAGTCCAGCATATTGCCGGAATGTCAGGTGCGGAAACGATAATAGCAGTCAACCATGATCCCGAGGCACCGATCTTCAGAGTGGCGGACCTGAGCATTCAGGGCGACGCAACGGAGGTCCTTGATGCCCTTATAGATTCCCTGAAGAAAAGGCAGAGCTAGAGATGGATACCTACGGCAGACTGACGGAGAAAATGATCAGCGAACTCGCATCCGTCCTCGGTACAGGAGGAATCATAACTGACGACAGGGATCTTCTGGAAAATTATTCGTGGGATCAGGCAGGCAGGATATGGGGACACATGCCGGAGGCTGTAGTCCGTCCTGATAACACGGGACAGGTCAGCGCAGTGATGAAGATCGCCTCACATTACAGGATACCTGTTACTCCGAGGGGAGCCGGGAGCGGCCTGAACGGAGGGGCTGTTCCACTGGCAGGAGGAATAGTCCTCTCTCTTGAAAGGATGAACGCGATACTTGAGATAGACCCCGTCAACAGGGTTGCAGTCGTAGAACCGGGGGTCGTCACAAACGATCTCTGCAGGGCGGCGGCAGAGAAGGGCTTTCTGTACGCCGGATACCCAATGAGTACCGAGACCAGTTTCATAGGGGGCAATTTTGCAACTAACGCCGGCGGAGGAAAGGTCGTAAGATACGGCAGCACCAGGAGGCACATCTTGGGAGCCGAGGCCGTCCTTCCGTCGGGGGAGATAATGGAGCTGGGAGGCCGATACAGGAAAGATTCCTGGGGATACAACATCCTTCAGCTTCTGATAGGAAGCGAGGGTACGCTTGCCATCGTCACAAAGCTGATCGTGAACCTCGAACCCAAACCGGGAAAGACGGTCAATCTCCTCGCATGTTACCCCGATATCGAAAAACTGGTCGAAAGCGTTTCCAAGGTGATCAGTTCAGGGAAAAAAATCATTTCCTGTGAGTTCATGGACAGGAACCTTGTAAGATACACGACAGAATACCTAGGCTGCAGGCTGCCTGAACAGGAGAGGAGCGAGGGGTATCTTATCATACAGATCGAGGGCGACAACGAAGAACAGCTTGAAGAGAGCTATGAAGCAGTCGGCAAGATCTGTTTGTCCTGCGGGGCTTTCGAAGTTTTTGTGGCAGAGAGCAGGACAGATTCCGCGGCAATGTGGAACGTCAGGCAGAACGGCCTTGAGGGCATGAGGGCCAAAGATCCCCACGCATGCAGTTCAGGAGACCTGATGGTCCCTCTCTCCGCCGTACCGGAAATGCTCAGGAGGATAGACGCCGCGGGTCGGGAATGGGGCCTAGAAATGGGAATAATTGCCCACATCGGCGACGGAAATATTCATCCTATTCCCATAAAGCCTGAGGGGATGACTCCGGAAAAGTGGGCAATTTACTCTGAAGAATTCTTCGAAGCGCTTATAAAAGAGGCGATAGAACTGGGAGGCGTCGGCAGCGGCGAGCACGGTGTCGGACATGTCAAGCAGCATATAATCACACAGAGCAAATCCCCCGCTGAACTCGATCTCTTAAGGGGCATCAAGCGCTCATTTGATCCGCTTAACATTCTTAACCCGGGCAAAATGTTTTTCTCCCTGGGAGATCAATAAAAATTAGTTGACATTTACAGAGCATCAATATAAAATTTCCGCAATTTGAATATTCCCCGGCCGGGCAAAGGAGGAAACGTTATGCTTCATAATATCGTATTCGGAGCAATGTGCATGATGATACGCGGCATCGGCGGATCCTGTCCTGAAATGGTCGGCGCTTAGTCAGCACTTGCCATATCAAGGCCGGACCCGCAAAGGGTTCGGCCCTTTAATTTTTAGAGATCATAATATACGAGGAGGATAAAAAATGAAGAAAGTCTTGATCATCGCAATAATGGCAGCAATACTGATCCCCGCGGCATCCTTTGCTGCAGATAAAAAAATTGTGATAGGTGTCACGCCCTTTCCCGCAAAAGACATAGCGGCAGTGGCAAAAGAGGTCCTGAAAAAGGACGGATATGAGCTTATCATCAAAGAGTTCACTGACTTCGTCCAGCCCAATTACGCGCTTCAGGACAAGGACCTGGATGCCAATTTCTTCCAGCATGTCCCCTATCTTGAAAACATGAAGAGGGAGAAAAAACTGGACATAGTACCTTTGGTAAAAGTCCATCTCCTTCCGATAGGAATATATTCACAGAAGATCAAATCACTGAAGGATGTAAAAAAGGGTGCGGTCGTGGCAGTCCCTAACGACCCAACAAACGGATACCGCGCATATAAGCTGCTGGAGCGCGAAGGTCTGCTGAAAATGGACCCGGCGAAGAAGGACCTGACGGCAAGAGACATAATCGAAAATCCAAAATCGCTGAAAATTATCGAGCTTGAGGCTCCGCAGCTTCCAAGAAGCCTTCCCGATACAACGCTATCAGTGATCACTATGAACTTTGCAGTCGACGCAGGTCTCAATCCGACAAAGGAGGCCCTCGCGCTTGAGGACAAGGATTCGCCGTACGCGGTAGTCCTTGCCGTAAGGTCTCCTGACAGGGATACCCCGGCGACAAAGGCCCTCTCCAAGGCCCTCAACTCACCTGAAGTCAAAAAGTACATCAACGATGTACTCTCTCCCAAGGGAGTAGTTCCGGCTTTCTAAAAAAGATGACTTAAGTACCTCCGGAAAAAGATAAGGCCGGGATGCCAAATCAAATCCCGGCCTTATCTTTTTTATGCTGATTCTTAAGCTTAAATGTAGCCGTTCTCTTTGAGCACCGCTTTTGCCTTTTCGATCCTGGAAGCTGCCATTTTTATTACCGGGCCGGTGCAGCCCATCGAGGATTCTGCATAAATGCCCTCTTTCCACAGAGCCTTCACAGCGTCTTCTATCTCAAGGACGTCGATCCCGTGAATTTCCTCGTCCGTCGGTTCTGCCGGCGGAGCCTTGACATCTTCCTCTGCCGACGGCTGTTTGGGCTGGATCGATGAAAGTATATCCGCCAGGCCCGCCTTTTTTGCCGATTCCAGTTCTGCTGCGACAAGCCCCGGCAGACCGCCTTTCACGCACCTTGCGTTCAGGGAAAGGGCTGACGCTATTACAGGGGCCCCTGAGGCCCTCGATATTATCGAGACGACCCTGTCCCAATCCTCTCCGGCCGAGGGACCGTATCCCCAGCCAAGAGCTTCGTAATTGCCTCCCGTGTTCCATGCCGAGAAAAGTTTCATCAGGACATTCCCGGTCAGCGTGTCGGTCACACATACATCCACCGAACCTGCTAGGAGGTCGTTGCCCCTCAATATGGCCCCGCCGTCTTTTCTCATGCTTGATCCGAAATTGATCGGATAGCCTCCCTCGTTCAATTTATGGAGGGCCCTGAAAACGGTCTGGGCTCCGTCAAGATTAAGTATGCCTACAGTAGGAGACACGATACCGTCCGCCTTTGCTGCGGCGATCCCATATATGGCGTTCCTTACCATGGCCTCAGCACGGTTGGATGAGGATGTGCCTGTGGACGAGGCAATAAAGCACGGCCTCGCCTTGGCCGGTGTCAGAACTTTGCCTATCGTAGCAACGCCAAGGGGAAAGGGGTAGTGCAGGGCAACTGCGCCCGATATGATGCCTTTTTGAAGCGCGTCTTCCATGGCCTTGGATATATCCGCCTCGCATGCAGGTGTCTCTATACATGCCATTCTTTCCGACCCTTCGCACTTCGGACCTATCAGCACCACATTAAGAGAGGGATCGTTCTGCATGGCAAGAGAGGCTCCCCTTAGAAGTTCCCCGCTCCCAAGCTCGCTTCCGTATGACATTAGTCCAATGTTGACCTTTTTGACGCAACCGCCTTTTACTTCCTCAACGAGTTCAGCAAGGACTTCGCCTATCAATTCCCTTGTCCTCTTTCTTTCATCCATCTCTCTGCACCCTTACTTTTTGAGTCCTGCCGCAAGTTCTCCCAGGGCTTCAAGGATCAGCTCGCGGATCTCTTCACGTGTGACGCCCTTTTCACCCTCAGTTTTACCGGAAACCGGCATTTCCATAAGGAAGGAGGCCCCGTCGGCAAGGTTTGTAAGCCTGCCGAGGAATAGGCTCCCCTTTCCTATTATCATGGCTCTTTTGATCTTTCCGGAACTGATGGCCTCGGCAGCATGCCCCATGTAGGGGACACCCGAGGGTATGTGCCCCTGGGTGTGGGCAAAGCCCTTCATTCCCCGGCTGCTTATAAAATCAGCCATATCGGTCTTCTCGATCTGTTTTTTCATTACCCCGAGCGCCGCTATCATTTTAAAGTTTGCTTCAGGAACATTTCCGGCCCCGGCAGGCAGTGTGATTTCGGGGTTGTGGAGCTCAGGAGCATATTTGTCCACGTCGGTCAGTGAGAGCCCCACCTTCTGCAGCGGTTCAAGGGTAAGTACACTTGTGACCGTCTGGGGCGAGGCCCCTGCTCCCACCGTATGTTTCCCTATGGCATCAAGCCTTATGACAGGAAGCTTGCCATCGTCGGGGACTATAAAGACCCCGAATGAGCCAAGGCAGTTCTCAAGTGCGGGCAGCGATTTTTTGACGTGGTCCCTGCTGTTCATGTAGAGCTTGGGAATGGCTCCCCCAGCTATTACCGCGACGTTTTTGCGCGTCCCGGCCGCCACCATCGAAGCCCCGGCAAGAACGGCATTTACCGGTCCCGCGCAAAATCCTCTGACATCACAGCCTGAGGCATTAACACATCCCGCTATCTCCGCGATGGCCTTCGCAAAGTTCCCTCCTCCGCGCTGGTTCATGTCTCCGGCTGCCTCTTCGGAGCATTCGATTACAAAATCTACGTCCCCGGCGCTTATGCCGCTGTTTTTGATCAGGTGCAGCAGCGAGAGAACGGCACTGGCCTTGCTGGTCATGTTTACGAGAAGTTCGTAAGCTGTCAGGTTTGGGTCGAACTCATGGCCCCTCCTGCTGCATCCGGCTATTTTGCCCCCGAAATAGAGGGGGAGGGCGGCCGCATTAGCAATTTCACGCTCGATCTCTTCTATTTCGTGGCCGGATTCGATCCGGGCGAGCATGTCTTCCCTTATGACAGGATTCTTTCCCAGTTTTTCCTTTACTCCGGCAGCAAAATCCTTCTCCAACCATACGAGATCGAAAACGTCACAGAGATCCAGCAGACCGATCGTTTCATCCTCAGGCATTATTTCCCCGTATTTGCCGTACCTCACTGATGCCGGTTCCAGTTTTTCATACCAGGGCTGTTCTTTTTTTTCAAGTTCCTCAAGTTCCATAGCCCCAACATAAGCAAGGTTGGGTGCATATCTTGAACACTCGTCATAGTTCTGGACATGATCGGGAAGGAGGGATAGGAATTCCGAATCAGGATGTGATTCCCTCTCGACGAAGGGGGTATTCCCGTAGTGGAGCGCAAGCTCGGGAGTATGGTTCAGTGAATATGATGTTCCTTTGACTGCTGCGTTGGGCATCTGGCATTCCTCCATATTTGACCGCTGAATTATTGTCAGGTTATTGCAGTGCATCTATTTTAATTATAATTTTTTAAAAATTGGGAGTCTTTATTTGGTCGAATAAAAATTTCACAAAAACACCCACAAATTATATTCTGCCTAACATAATATTGAAAATATAAAAACTTACAAGTGACGACAGAACAGTCATTGCAGAGCGGACCATCCTGCCGTCATCTTGAATATAGGTCTTTCAGGCCGCAGGGATCGGCTAGTTGAATACTGTCTGTTCCCTGATCGGTGTCTTCAGAGCTTCGAGAGCTTTCTCAAGAATGCCCCTTCTGATCACCTTCTCCTCCTCGCGGCTCTTTGAGGGATCGCCCAGAGGATATGGTATTGCTACCGCAGGAACGATCCTGTTTGCTCCGACAGTCTGTGAGATCGGGACTATCGTGCAAATGTGAACGACTGCTATGCCTGTGGACTCAATTGCCTTGACCATCGTTGCTCCGCAACGGGTGCAAGTTCCTCAGGTGGAGGTGAGTATCACAGCATCAACGCCGTCTTTTTTCAGTCTCGCCCCTATCTCAGATCCAAATTTCTTGGCATTTGCGACCGGCGTCCCATTCCCGACTGTAGTAAAGAAATAGTCGTAGAGTTTCTTGAATTCCCCCTCCTTTTCCATCTCCCTCAGCACATCTATCGGAAGTACACGGTTAGGGTCGGTATTGGCATATGTCGGGTCATAGCCTCCGTGTGCAGTTGCGTAGGCTACTTCGTCAGCGCTCTGCACCCCGGCTATACTGTAAGTGCCGTACTTTGAGGCACTTGAGGCTTCGATGTGGTCAGGATTGCCCTTCGGGACGATACCGCCGGACGTAACAAGCGCTATCACAGCGTTTTTCATGTCCTTTATCGGCTCTGCCGGCGGTACCCTGTCAAAAACCGGCATCGGATATTCTGTCCTGAATTCCTCGCCCTTCAGTTTTTTGACAAGCATATCCACGGCACGCGCGGCACCTATCCTGTCATTGAAACGGTTGACCCTTACACCGCGTTCAATGTAGCCTTCATCGGCAGGGCTTCCCAAAAGCTCTCCGCGGAGTGACTTCATGATCAGTTTCGCCATCGCGGGGACTGCGTCCTTTATGCCTCTTGCACTGTCAGAGGTCTCAACGATATAGATGCCCTTCCTGTACATGTCGACTCCGGGATTCTCGGGGTACATGCCCGTAACGACCGGTATACCAAGTTTTTTGGACACTGCCTCGCTGACGGCACCACATGCCGTCCCGTAGCGTCCTGCGTTGAAAGCCGGTCCTGCGATGACCGCATCAGGTTTGAGATCTGAGATCATCTTTAATATCTTCTCTGCAGCCTCATCCATGTTCTCGGCAAAATATCCGTCGCCGCATATGACTGTGCCGACTATCTCCGCTTCATTTCCGAAAGCAGCCTTAAAGGCCATCCCGGGACCAAGTGCTCCATTGCGGGACTCGGGTCCGACACCAGCTTTTTCCTCTCCGCCTATTCCGGCGAAAAACTGATTAATGTAGTGAACTATCCTGTAAGTCATTATTTAACCTCCCCTACCAGGTCTCTGCCCCGAGCTTATTGAATCCCAGCTCGCATGTCGCGCCTGTGATCGCCTGAAGTTCAACTTCTATCGACCCGTCGGGTTTAAGTGATCCGTCAAAGCCTCCGGCTATTACATTTACATATTCAGTAAAACCAATGACCCTCTCCATCGGAGGAAGGACAACGATCATGTTGGCGTTACCTGCCGTAACAACAGCATTTGCCTCCGGCGCTGCATCTGCGAGGGATTGGCTTGCCCCGTCCCTTCCGGCGAACTCGTCGGTTATCAGGACCGTTTTTATTCCTGCCTTCTCCGCCTTGTGACAGTTCATGATGAGGTCAGCATCGGGATTTCCGAAACCCTCTTCGCTGATCACAAGGCCATCGACCCCGAACATTCCGGCGATCTTCACTGCGTATGACGAACTTCTTCTCTTGTCAGCAAGGGTGACGTTTTCATTTGTTATGATGACCCCGACGAAATTGATATCCTTACCGTGACGCTCGTAGAGAGATCTGATGACCGGATTGTTCTGGTGGACGTAGGTGCTGTTCTTGTCGCATGCAGAGACGCAGTTGCCTGAAACTATGGCTCCGTCCATGGTTTCGTTAGGATGGATCATGGTAGGCAGTATCCTCTTCGCATCGATCCCGTAAACATAGGTATCGTGAAGCAGCCCCTGTGTCTGGAGCATGTAAAGGTACGCCACCTTAGGGAGGCCCGGAAAGGCGTTCATGCTGCGGGTGAAAGGAGGTATCTCGTACGTCTCGGTCTTATCCGGTGTCCCTCCTGATTCATACACGCATTTCGCAAGGTACATCGCGGCCTTCAGGCCTGCGAGCCTGCACGCTTTCTCATAGGCATAGACCTCGATGCCCTCTTGGGGTTCAAAGACCAGGACAACATTGCACGTTTTGGAGAAAGGAGTATACTCAGACCCTTTTCCTGACATGTCTACAATGCCTTCCTGAAACCCTACTATCCTCCCGCATGTTACGACAGCTGCTCCTTCAAGGACAAGTGTCTTTCCCTCGCCTACGGATTCAACATCGCTGACCATTCCCGGGAAGACCTGTCCGCAGCCTTCTATTTTATATCTTGGCTGGATCGCGTCCTTGACAGGGGTTATTCTCACGCTTTCTCCCGGAAGAGCGATTTCTGCACCTATGCTTTTAAGGTTCTCTTCGTCCGTGACATGGGCAAGAAGTTCTTTTTTATTTACTTTTAGCGTTCCGTCTTTTAGGACTTCTGTCCTGTCACCCCAGCCAACGCTTTTGACATTTACTTTCATAAGTTCCAGTTTCATAGAATTCCTCCTTACAGATAGTGTCGATGCCTTTGTGATTTCAAAATGCGAGATACCTCTCCTTCACCTCCCGGCTGTCCTCTTAAGGCTCTTACGCAGCAGTCCGCAGTTTTTCAGTGTTTCCTCCATCAAAGTAAAATCCACATACTTGTAATCGCTGTCTATATCCTCAGGCATGTCGCCTGGCACTCTGGTTATTTTGCAGTCAGAGTAGACTGCGATCGCTGATTCGATAAGCTGAAGAGAATAATGGTCGACCAGAAGCCCGGTCTTCCCTTTTTTAGATTTAAGGACCAATGTCCTGTAGGGCTGCTGATTAGGTTTAAGGTTGCCGTAAAGGGGGTTCGCCTCAAGCTCCCATCCGCTGTGGATCAGATCCCTTGCCCTTTTCAACACCGAAAGCGCGGGCCCATCCACAAACTGCGCCTCTTCCAGGCAGGCGGCGAGGTTTTTATTGTTTGTGAGACATGTATAAAAAAAAGGGAACAAGTCCACAGGAACCCCGCCTCTCAGCAAGAGATCCTCTGTCCCCGTTCCCTAAAAGCCATAATAACGACCTTTAGCCGTCTTCAGAGTACTGTCCGGCAGCAATCCTTATGCCTGAGAGTTTCAGCTTTAAATCGCTTTGCCCCTTCGGCGCCCCCGGCTGTACCAGAGGTCTCTCTTGCTGCGTTCATCCAGATTGTCCAAAGTATAGCAAGAGCCACGGTCTTGTCAACAACCGTGGCCCTCTTTTTGATATCAGGTATTTCTGTAGATTAAATAACGTTTACCACTTAAGACCGGTTATAAATATTGCTGCGATGGATACGGGGGCCACTACGCGGCACATCCAAAGCCATGCTGTGTACATCGGGAAGACGAGCTTCCCGTTGTCCGTGACTTCGGCCTTTGCGCCGTCTGACCACACCCATCCGACAAAGACAGAGATAAAGATCCCGCCGAGCGGCATTATCACGTTGTTGGTGATAAAGTCTGCCGCATCAAGGAAGTCTTTCCCTGCGATCTGGGGAATGTGTCCTCCGACTGAAAGGGCTGAAGGGATGCCCAGAAGGGCTATCGCTGTTCCCATGACTATCGCTGCCTTCGCCCTGTTCCATTTCATCTGGTCGATGGCGTATGTAACAACCACTTCAAGCAGTGATATGGCAGATGTAAGGGCAGCTATGAAAAGAAGAAGGAAGAATGCAAATGAGAAGACGGATCCCATAGGCATCTTCGCAAAAACTGCCGGAAGTGTTACAAACGTAAGTCCAGGGCCTGCGCCGGGTTCGATACCGAAAGCAAACACCGCGGGGAAAATTACAAAACCCGCAAGGATAGCAACTGACGTGTCAAGCATTACGACCGTTCTGGCTATTGAGGGTAGGTAATCATTCTTTCCGAGATAACTTCCGTAAGTGATCATGCATCCCATGCCAAGTGAGAGCGAGAAGAAGCCCTGGCCGACCGCGGCAAGCAGAGCCTGGCTTGAAAGCTTTGAGAAATCGGGTTTGACATAGAATTCAAGCCCGGCGCCGGCACCCGGGAGTGTTACCGAACGAACGATCAGTATCAGCAGTATGGCAAAGAGCGCAGGCATGAGGACTTTACAGCTCTTTTCTATCCCGCCGCTGATACCTTTGAATACTATCCCGGTCGTAACTGCCATCACAGCGATATGATACGCTATGGACTGCACCGGGTCGGAGACGAATGCTCCGAATACATCTCCTGCTTTTCCTGCAGCTGCGTCCGACATCAGTCCGCCGAAGGATTTAAACATGTAAGCTACTGTCCAGCCGGCAATTACTGCATAATAAGACAGGATCACGAATCCGCAGAAGCAGCCCATCCATCCTACGAAGGGCCAGGCTCCGCCTCCGAGTTTCCTGAAGGAACCAACCGCGTCAGACTGAGCATTGCGCCCGATAACGAACTCCGCCAGCATTACAGACATACCGATAAAAACGACTACCGCAAGATAAACAAGGACAAAAGCCGCTCCGCCATATTTCCCCGTGATGTAGGGGAACCGCCAGATATTACCAAGACCAACCGCTGAACCTGCAGCAGCCATAATAAAACCAAACCGGCTGCCCCACTGTTCTCTGTTTTCTGACATAAAATCCTCTCCTTTCGATGATTAAAAAAGCCACAGCTAAAGCAAAGCCCCTTCAGCGCTTAAGTTGTATAACATATTACAGTCAATAATTCAAGTTGTAAAATGGTTATATTCTGGGCATACTTAGACTAAATAGCAGGTATTTTTAAATTATTTTTTTATTTTCACAATAAAACAACGATTCCACAGATCAAAATCAAACCATAAAAAAAGGCCGGCCCCATAAAATAATGGCGGGAAAACCATAAAAGGTAGTCTCCCGCCATTGCTTAATTATCAGCGTTAAATAGTATTCATCAACTTTCACATGGTGCGTCGATCCTGCAAATATCCATCCCCCTGCCTGTTTCGTCATCAATATCGACAACTATGGCCTGGAACCTTACGTCTGTATCGCAGACTTCGAACTTGCTCGGCATGCCGTATAAAAATTTAGGCATCACAGATTCGGCTGTCATCCCGATTATGCCGCCATGGCCCCCTGTCATGCCTACATCGGATATGAATGCCGTGCCACCCTGAAGCACCTGCTCATCCGATGTTTGTACATGCGTGTGAGTTCCTGCAAGGGCAGATATTTTTCCATCCAGCCAGCAGGCAAGGGCCTTTTTTTCTGACGATGCCTCAGCATGGAAATCGACAAAGATCGCCCTGGTCTCCAATTTTTCAACCAGCCTTTCGGCTGTCCGGAAAGGACAGTCAAGGGGGGGCATGAAAGTTCGTCCCTGAAGGGATATCACCGCAAGCTTCCTGCCGCTTTTTTCAAATACTCCGCAGCCGCGGCCGGGAGTACCCTCAGGGTGATTAGCAGGTCTGAGTATCCTTTTCTCGCTGTCCAAAAAGGGCAGGATGTCTTTTTTGTCCCAAACGTGGTTGCCGCTTGTCAGGATATCTATCCCCATTGAGAAAAGTTCGTTCATCACCGTCTCGGTAAGGCCGAAACCGGCAGCGCTGTTTTCTCCGTTGGCGATGATAAAGTCGAAATTACCGAATTCCTCGCGCAGAGAAGGCAAAACCCGGGGGACAGCTTTCCGCCCGGGCCTTCCCATTATGTCTCCGATAAAAAGGATCCGCATCTGCTTCACCTACTTGGCATACTCGACAGCTCTCGTCTCTTTAAGCAGCGTCACCTTGATCTGGCCGGGATATCTCATTTCTTCCTCGATCTTACGGGCTATGTCATATGCAAGTTTTTGCATAGCACCGTCGTCTGTGACCGAGGGAGATACAGCTACACGGACTTCGCGTCCTGCCTGGATGGCAAAAGCCTTACTGACTCCTCCGAATGACTTGGCAACTTCTTCCAGTTTCTCAAGCCTCTTTACATAAGCATCAAGACTCTCCCTGCGGGCTCCGGGCCGTGAGGCGCTTACCGCGTCGGCGGCAGCTATGAGGACGGCATAAATAGTCTGCGGTTCCTCATCCTCGTGGTGAGCTGCTATCGAATTAACGATATCAGGGGCTTCTCCGTATCTTTTTGCAAGATCAGCACCTATCTTTGCATGAGGTCCTTCCACCTGATGGTCAACGGCTTTCCCGATATCATGCAGGAGTCCTGCTCTTCTGGCCTTAAGCTCATCCAGTCCCATTTCTGCCGCCATTATGCCTGCAAGATGGGCCACTTCAAGGCTGTGAGCCAACGCATTTTGGCCATAACTGGTACGATATCTGAGCTGACCGATGATCTTGGTAAGTTCGATGTGCATGTTCTTGATGCCGGTCTCAAGCAATGCCTGTTCTGCAGTCTCAAGGATCTGGATCTGGACATCTTTTTCTGCTCGTTCAATAATTTCCTCTATCCGGGCAGGATGGATGCGTCCGTCAACTACAAGCCTTTCAAGCGAAAGTCTTGCGACTTCACGGCGCACAGGGTCAAAACTGCTCAATGTAACGGCTTCGGGGGTATCGTCAACTATCAGGTCTACGCCTGTAAGGGTTTCAAAGGTCCTGATGTTGCGGCCCTCTCTGCCGATGATACGGCCCTTCATCTCGTCGGAAGGAAGATTTACAACGCTGACCACTGCGTCAGACGTAAATTCAACACTGCAGCGCTGGACTGCGGTTGCAATAATTTCCTGAGCTTTGCGATCTGCTTCACGCTTCGCACGTTCTTCCAGTTCTTTAAGCCTGAGACCTATCAGGTGGTTCGCTTCGGACTCAACTTCGGTCAGCAGGAGGTCTCTGGCCTGTTCGCGTGTAAGCTGTGCTGTCTGTTCGAGATTGGAGATCAGTTCCTGTTCCTTTACGGAGAGCTGGTTGAGTTTTTCCTGCGCCTGTTCATGTTTCTGGACCAGTTCCTCTTCTTTTCGGCTGATGCTTTCGATCTTCCTGTCAAGATTTTCTTCTTTCTGTTCAAGACGCCTCTCGGAGCGCTGCAGCTCGTTTCTGCGTTCCTTGGTGTCCCTGTCGAGCTCCTGCCTTAATCTGTGGATCTCTTCCTTTCCTTCTGAAACGATGTCCCGCTTCATCTGCTCGGCCTTTTTGGCTGCTTCGGAGATCATCCTCTCTGATTCGGAAAGAGCTCCCTTGTATTTCTTGGTTGCTGCGTTTTTCTGGTACATAAATCCTATCAGGACTCCGACAGCGAGTCCTGCTATCACACTCAAAATTACTGTCAATGTCATTATCTATCACCTCAATTTCAATTGTCATGGTCCGGTTGGTGCAAAAGATGCAAATCAGGAACATTCTATTCAGATCGATCATATTGCCTGTTGCTTTATTTCACGCCGATGGGTTGTATTCTACAGAATAAAACCTAACTTCACAAGTGGTAGTTATATGTATATCATGCTTTCGGGGGCACGCTTGTGCCCCTGCTGAGGTAAATATCAAGTTTATCTTTGAATCCCTTCTCGTTTAAAAGGGCCCTTTCGTCTGAAACAAGAAATTGAGCATCCTCCCTGGCCCTCTTTAGCAATACGCTGTCTCTGAAAATATCTGCTGTTCTGAACTCTGAAGCTCCATGCTGTTCGTATCCGCTGATCTTTCCCGGTCCTCTTAAGAGATGGTCTGCCTCTGCTATCTTGAACCCATCATCTGTCGCAAGCATTATCCTAAGCCTGTCAGCGACATCCTCCTCTATCTTATTTACAAGCAGCAGGCATACCCCTCTCCGGCTGCCTCTTCCCACTCTCCCTCTCATCTGATGCAGCTGGGAAAGGCCATATCTTTCGGGGGATTCTATTACCACAACAGAAGCTTCAGGCACATCCACCCCTACTTCCAGGACAGTTGTGCCTACAAGCACCTTTATCTCTCCCACTCTGAACTTCTCTAGTTCGCAGCTCTTCAGTCTGCTGTCCATTTTTCCGTGTATGAAGCCTATCCCCAACGGGCCAAGGTGTTTTTTCAGAAATTTATATCTCTTTTCCACAGAGGCAATATAATTCTCCCCGTCTTCTTCGACTCTTGGACAGATCCAGTACGTCCTGCCTCCTGCAGCGGATTCATCGATCATAAACTGCATCAGGTCCCTTATCTTTGTGAAATCTATCAGCCTTGTCTCGATTTTTTGCCTTCCTTCCGGCCTTTCCCTTATGACTGAAATATCCATGTCGCCAAAAAGGCATGCCGAAATCGTCCTCGGAATGGGAGTAGCTGACATCATCAGCAGGTGAGGGGTTTTTCCCCTGCTAAGCATCTCTCCTCTCTGCATCACACCAAAACGTTGCTGTTCATCAATGATGACCGTCTCAAGATACGGAAACTCCACCCCATCCTGGATCATCGCGTGGGTCCCTACTACGACTTTGGTCAGGCCTTCGCGTATGGAGTCAGTGAGACGTGTCTTTTCAGATCTGTTCAGCCCACCTTTCAGCAACGCACATTCTATGCCTATTCCGGAAAGAAACTTTTGCGCCTGTGAGTAAAGCTGCTCAGCGAGGACTTCAGTAGGTGCCATTATCGCCGTCTGGATACCGGCATCAGCTCCGGCAGCAGCGAGGGCAAGTGAAATGACAGTCTTCCCGGAGCCCACATCCCCCTGCAGCAAGCGTGACATAGGATGCCCTCTTTGGGTATCTTCAAATATCTGAGAAAGAACTTTTGTCTGTGAAGGAGTAAGTTCAAATGGCAGACAGGACATAAAAGCTGAGTAATAAGGCCCTCTCGGGATTATCCTCGCTGCCCCTCCGGATCTTTTGAGCCTCTCTTTTCTTAAGACAAGAGCTGTCTGCAAAAATAGGAATTCCTCATATGCCAGTCTGTTGCGGCAGTCTTTCCAGTGCTCTTCGGACTCGGGCCTGTGCATCCCGTGCAGGGCCTCCCTTATGTCCGGCAGACCTCTTTTTTCAATTATGCTCTGAGGAAGATATTCCTTCACCTGCGGGAGGTGACTTTCGAGGATACTATCGATGAATTTTCTGAGCCATCTTTCAGGCAGACCTGCCGTCAAGGGATACACAGGAACTATTCCCGTGAAGCCTGCGGTATCGGATACGTCTTTGATAACTTCAAATTCGGGATTTGAGAATTCTATCCTTCCGTCGCAAAAAGAAGGGAGCCCGAAAAGAACTGCGGACGTCCCCTCTTTAAGAATATTACCAAGGCCTTTCCTGTTAAACCATATTACTGAGAGAGTTCCTGTCCCGTCTTCCGCCTCACATGAACAAATTTGGATGCCTGTTCTGAAACTCCTTCTACAGTTTACTGTTTTGATTTTCACAATGACGACAGAGCTGCGGTCAGGTCGCAATTCAGTAATTTTGCAAATCTCTCTTCTGTCCGCATACCGTCTGGGGAAAAACCACAAAACATCATTTGCTGTCCGGATGCCCAGTTTTTCCAAAAGGCCGGCCCTGCGGGGACCGATCCCTCTTATGTTTATGACAGGATCATTGATGTCAGCAGCCACAGAACTGTCAGTTATTATCCTCTCCGACACGTTCTTGATCCATTATCTGCTTTGGGTCAACTCCAAGCATTGCGTAGGCTGTCTCAAGGTCTCCCCTGTCTGTGGATGCCGCGGTCTCCTTCTCCTTCTGATCATCAAGGACGGGAATGTCTTCAAGGATGGAGTTTACCGCAGCGGTCAGAGTCGAAGAATTGATGCTCTGGTTAAGCATGTTGTCAAACTTTGCGAGCAGTCCCCTGAACTCCTGTTCGTAGAGATTCCTTACGTTTCTTATCTGGGATACCCCGTCGCGTAGACGGTCAGCTTCCTGGGCCGCATCTTTGCATATCATGTCGGCCTTTTCTTTTGCCTCGGAGATAATTTTTGATGCCTGTTCCTGTGCGCTTCTGACCTTTTCATCTGCGCTTTTCTGTGCCATAAGGAGCGCTTCATGAAGTATGTCCTTCATTTTCTCATACTCACCGAGGCTCTCCTCTTTTGCATGAAGATCACGCTCCAGATCTTTTGTCCTCTGTGCATATGTCTGAAGGGTCTCTGCTACGTTGTCAAGGAATTCATCGACCTCTGCCGGATCGTAGCCTCTCATGCTTTTTTTGAAAGACTGATTGACCACGTCAAGAGATGTCAAAAGTTCGACCATATAATCCACCGTCCTTTTTTGCTTTTAAAAAACTCATAAAAACCTGTTTGATCATTGTTATAGATGATATCATGGATAATTATACAGTCTGGCCGATCAGGAGCGGAATGACACAGCCAGAAAATATTATTTCGCTGACCTCTTCCCGAATATTCCAGTACCTACTCTCACAATAGTGCTTCCTTCTTCGACCGCTATCTCATAGTCGCCGCTCATTCCCATGGACAGCTCATCAAGCAGAAGGCCCGATTCCGATGCCAAACTGTCCCTCAAAAGACGAAGGCCTTGAAAAGCGGTTCTTATCTCTCTTTCTGCTTCTGTGTTCGGGCCTATCGTCATAAGCCCTTCCACTGAAAGGCGCGGACAATACTGCATCACTCTTTCCAGAAGACTGGCAGCCTCCTGAGACGCGACTCCGCTTTTTGTAAGCTCTCCCGACATATTTATCTCAAGATAAACAGGGAATCCCGATACGTCGGTCTCTGCAAGTATCCTGTCAAGCATCCTTGCAATGTCAAGTGAGTCGACGGTCTCTATGAGATCAAAGATCTCAAGCGCTTTTCTGGCCTTATTCCTTTGGAGGTGTCCTATAAGGTGCCATGGTGTCCTAATTTCCGAAGGCCACTTTGATCTCTTGTCTGATGCCTCCTGTACCCTGTTTTCTCCGATGATATCCAATTTTGGCGCAGCAGACAAAATGTATTCCACAGGGTGAGTTTTCGTTACTCCCATTAGCTTTATCTCCGCCGGGTCACGGCCGCTCCTTTTTGCTGCCGACCTTATTTTTTCACGGATATCAATAATGTTTCGATCAATATGATCTACCAAAGCTGGATCCTCCCCTCGCGAGCGGCAGATGCGTCTTCTACTACGGCATCTCCTACAGAGACCCCTTCAGTTATTATGAACATGCTGCTGTCTACACTTTTACCCTTCACGGGAACAAAGACCACCCTCGAACCCCTGACCATATAGACACCCGGCTCTCCGTCCCGTTCCAGGACTGAAGCCTGCGGTACGAGAGCTCCCTCTGTTCTGCCTGCTTCCACTGTAAGTGTATACTTTCTTGAAAGGACGGCATCAGGCTGAAACCAAGGCAGCGTAAGATACAGTTTTGTCCTGTTTCCCGCTTTCGTGCTTACCCTTATGTCTGCCGCGGAAACTGTGTCTACTCCGTCCATTTTTACTCTGAGTTTATTGCTTTTTATCTGTTCGGCCATATTGCCGATTATAGGCGTGTACCCTATGAATCTGAGCTCCTGAGGCTGTTCGATCAGCTTTCCGACAGCCTGCCCCTTTCCCACGAGCAGACCGTCCTTTAAACGGTTCAGCGGGCCTGGTTTGGGCAGCGGCTGAAAGCCCGGCCACAGTTCAGAGTAACGCCAGCTCTGCTCCATTCCGTCAAGCGCTGCCAGAAAGTACCCCTGCTGATATGCCCTGACTTCAGAGACCCGGTTCCCCGATGATATTCTCGCGACTACAGTACCTCTTGCGACCCTCACTGGTCCGGTACCCTGGGGATATGTCACTATACCCTCTGCTGAAGCGCCGACAGGGACCTCTTTCCACAAAAGTATCCCGCTTATCCTGACCAGTTCAACGTCGATCCCGGGTATAGCCCAGGTTATCTCAGGATGGAGATATTCATATCTGTCAAAATAGAGTTTGAACGCCCATATCCATAAAACAATAACGAGAAGGACCATAAGCCAGTACATTGGCCTGAATCGTCTTGGTTCCTCCGGTTCGAAACGTCTTACCATCTATAAAAACCTTCTGTCACTCCACGAAAAGCGAAGGGATCTCCCCCAGGTCGTCCATTACATGCCATGCACCAGCTTCCTTCAGTGCCCTTCCGTTAAAATTCCCGGTCGTCAACCCTATGCCTCTGCAGCCCGCAGCAACCGTGGTCATCATGTCTATGTCCGTGTCCCCCGCATAGAATCCTTCCGAAGGAGACAGTCCAAGTATCCCAAACCCTTTGAGAAGTGAGTCCGGTTGCGGTTTAGCCCGCTCAACATCCTCCAGTCCGACGACGACATCAAGCATCGGAGTAAGTCCCATATATTCGACAGGCCTTCTTGCATAGCGGCGGTTTGATACTACCCCGACCTTAATTCCCATCGACCGCAGGTTTTCCAGTGTGCTCGTGGTGTTCGGGAAAAATTTCAGCCTCGACTGCTCTTCCTCCCTGTAATTGGCGCGGTAGAAGTCCACCCACTCCTGGCGGAAATCACCCCAGAACATCCGCCAGCTGTCCTCTATCGTCATACCTATCGCGGAGAGGACTTCTCCCCTCGATATCTCTTTAAAACCGAGATGGTTTGCAAGCAAGTTGGTACAATGGTGTATAGCGTAGCTGCTGTCGACCAGAGTCATGTCAAAGTCGAAAAGGACAGCCCTGATCTTCTTGTCATGTGTCATTGATCCCTTACCCCCAGAACAAAGCCTTTAAGATAATCTGTTTCAGGTACAGAGGAAAGTGCCGGATGGTCAAAAGGCTGATGGATCTCCAGCGCTATGCGGCACGATACGCAGGCATCCGTCGCTGCATCATTCAGCACAGAAAGCAGCATTTCCCTTGAAAAGGCATGGCTGCACGAGAGAAAGACCATATGCCCCCCATCCTTTATCCTGTTGAAACCTCTTACAGCAAGTTCCTTATATCCGCGGCGCGCAGATCCGACCTGTCCCTTAGCGGGTGAAAAGGGCGGAGGATCCATTACGACCAGATCGAACCTCTCTCTGTCGCTGTCCATCCTTCTCATTATGTCAAACGCGTTTCCGCATTTCCATTCCATCTTTTTGGGCAAATGGTTGATCTCAAGATTTTTTTGTGCAATATCTATCGCTGACTGGGACTGTTCAATTGCTACGACTTCAGAAGCCCCTGAAGCAAGCGCATGCAGTCCGAAGTGTCCCTGATAGCTGAAGCAGTCCAGCACCCTGGCGCCCTTGAAAAGGGGGGATATCATATCGGGAACTCCCCTGACATCCAAATATGCCCCGGTCTTCTGACCTTTTTCAATATCTACCAGTTCGTATATGGATCCCATTTTTATTTTAATGAGCTCTTTAGGCATCTCTCCGAAAAGGGGTTTGACCTCTTTTGGTATACCCTCTTTTTCGAGGTGTTTTGTCTCGTTGCGAAGCACTATCGCTGAGAGTTTGCGGACTTTCCTGAAAACGGCCGCGACCTTGTCGATATGCCTGTACCATCCCGCTGCCGAGACCTGAAGGGAAAGAACATCACCATAAAGGTCTGCAATGATCCCCGGCAGACCGTCTGCTTCTCCGTGTACCCATCTGAAAGCTTCCTCACCGGGACACCATAATTTTCGCCAGTTCAGGGCAGAGGTCAGCCTCTCCCTTAAGAGTCCCATCTGGTCAGGTTCTTTTGTTCCATACGTCAGTACCCGTATTGAGAGGGCGCTGTCGCTCCAGAGTCCCCAGCCCCTGATCACGCCGGACATGTCGGTAAACGCGACCATGTCCCCCTGAGCACACTGCGGGATCTGCCTCAGGTTGCCCCTGAATATCCACGGGTGCATCGCCCTTGCTCTTTCAAGTCCGAATTCATCAAGGACGGCCCTTCTCGCAAGTCTTTTTTCTGAAGGCACTAAATTTTGCTCCTCTCGACGCTGGCAAAAGCATCATGGTTGTGTATGCTTTCGTGACTCGTGACCGAAACACTGTACCACGTTATCCTATGGTCATTTTCCATCGCTATCGCGAGCTCGCGGACAGAATCCTCCACAAAGCGCGGGTTGGCGTAGGCTTTTTCTGTCACAGCCTTCTCGTCCTCCCGTTTCAGTATACTGTATACCGGCGCAGAGGCACATTTATCCGCTATCTCTGCCAGCTCCTCGAGCCACACAAAAGTTTTCATTCTTACGGCCATCTTTGCGTGCGCCCTCTGGTTGTGCGCTCCGCTGTCGGATATTTCTTTTGAACAGGGGCATAAAGTCTGGATAGGGGCAGTCAATTCAGTAATAAGGTCGAACTTGCACCCCTTACGTTCCGCCATAAAACGGACATCGTATCTCATCCGACCAAGCGCTCCGCTCACAGGGGCCTTTTTAGTGATAAAGTAAGGAAATTCAAAATCGGCATGAGCTTCATCCGCATCCAGCCGACTCTGAAGCATTTTGAGAAGGTTCTCCATATTATGAAATGTGACCTGGTCCTCCTGCTCTCCAAGCACCTCGATAAAACGGCTCATGTGAGTCCCCCTGTAGTCACGCGGCAGGAATACGGACAGGCTGACATTGGCAACGGTCTCCTGCGTCCCGTCCGAACGGTCAAGGACCTGAATAGGCCATGAGAGACAGCTTATGCCGACTTTATCTATCGCCACATTCCTCTTGTCATGTTCGCTCTGAACGTCGCGCACCTCTAGACATCCTCCCGGCGGCATATTACGGATGAACTCTCCGTCTCCCATACTCTTACCTCGTAGAGTTCGCAGTTGTCCCGCTTAAGCGGCATTTCAAGCTTTCTGAATATCCATTGCGCAATATATTCCGCCGTTGGCTGTGGCAGGACATCGTTGATGTAAGCGTGGTCGAGCTTAGAGAGTACAAGGTCGGAAACATGTTTTTTAAGCTCGACAAAGTCAAATACCATTCCTTCATCATCAGGTGCACCTTTAAGCACAACAGCAAGCCTGTATGTGTGTCCGTGAAGGGTCTCGCATTTTCCGTGGTAGTTTACAAGATTATGAGCTGCATCAAACTTGAATTCCCTGCATAGAAACATGGGGCATACACCTCTCAGATCGTAGGTAATCTTATGTTCTGATAGATTGTACCACTGCTTTAATAGATGATATACTCTATCAAACGAAAAGGGGGCATTACAAGTGAAATTGACCGGTATTTTCGCACCTGTCCCGACACCTTTCAAGTCGGACGGATCGCTTGACATAGAAGCGTGGAGGATCAACTTAAGGATATGGAAAGAGTCTGCTCTGGACGGGATCGTGATATGCGGATCGAACGGAGAAATGCCTTTTGTGACGCTCGATGAGCGTATCGTCCTGACAGAGATAGCCGCGGAAGAATCACAGGGCAAACTTCAGCTGATGTCCGGAGCACATTTCCCATCAACGCGTGAGACTATCGATTGCGCCAAAGCACTGGCATCGGCCGGCGCAGGTTCGCTTCTGCTCCTGCCTCCCCACTACTTCAAAGGAAATCAGACAGCGATACTCAACTACTTCAACGAAGTAGCCGATAATTCACCCGTTCCGATATTTCTTTACAACATGCCGGCGAACACCGGCGTGGACATTGAAACGGAGACAATGATCGCAGCATCCCGACATCCCAATATCAAGGGGATAAAAGACACTTCGGGGAACATGACCAAGCTGGGATACCTAGCCTCGGCAGCGCATGAGGATTTCTCGGTATTTGGGGGAACGGGAAACTGGTTTCTTGCAGCCCTGGCGATGGGAGCCTGCGGAGGCACGATGGCTGCCTCTATCCTATATCCGAACACATGCAGGAAGATATACACATCTTTCAATGAGAACAACATGCAAGAGGCAATGGAACTGCAGTCCAGGCTTCTTCCGGTAAGCGACGCGTTAACACGCCGGTTCGGAGTTCCGGGACTGAAGGCGGCACTTGACAGCAAAGGAATGAGGGGCGGACCGTGCAGATCACCGCTGCTTCCGGTATCGGAAGAAGTTAAGAAAGAGATCATGTCAATACTTGACGATTCGGGCCTCGAT
>DCEE01000038.1:19691-23353 GCA_002316795.1 Synergistaceae bacterium UBA1037 | reverse complement strand
GAGACTCTCATCGCGCAGCGCTGCTCTCCGACGAAGTCTGCAAAGCCCGGGGTGTCGAGGACATAAATGGTTTTATTTTTGTATGGAACAGTCGCAAGAGAAGTACTTATTGAAATTCCGCGCTTCTGTTCCTCTGAATCAAAGTCTGAGACTGTGTTCTTGTCTTCGATCCTGCCCATCCTTGAAATAAGGCCGGCATCGTAAAGAAATGCCTCGTTAAGCGATGTCTTTCCTGCTCCTCCGTGCGAAATCAGAGCAATGCTGCGAATATCCTCAGGTTTACGTGTCCCCATTTATTTCACTCCTTCTGACTGATGAAGCTGAATATGTTTTTTCATGGTTACAGGGTGCTCCATAATTCATCACAACCTATTGATGATAACCTTTGAGGCACCTTTAAGTCAATCTTTGCCTGTATAAATAAAGAGGTGAAGAGAACTGCCCCTTCACCCCCGAACGCTTATTCAAGCATAGAATTCACAAGAGAAGCCACCTCAGCAGGGTCTGCTGATCCTCTGGTCTCTCTCATTACAAGCCCCTGGAGGAATTTCACCTTTGCGCCCTTCCTGTCATTTCCTGCCCGCACTGTTTTCACAGCCTCAGGTTCGCCTGCGAAGACCTTTTTGATGATCTCTTCAAGAGCAAGGCCCGTGACCTTGCCTCCGGAGACTCCGCATGCCTTGATCGCTTCATTGATGGGCAGCCCCTTTTCGGCCATGACCGCAAGAACATCCTTGGCCTGGGTGTTGGAAAGTTCCTTCTTTTCCACTCTGATAATAAGTTTCCCGAGCTCCGAAGCATGAACGGGGAAGTTCTCTATCAGCAGGTCCTTCTCACGGAGCAGCCGCTGCACCTCCATGCGCATCCAGTTCGCGCATTTAGCGGCCGGGGCGCCGGCGGAGACGCATCCTTCAAAGTAGTCGGCAGTCTCCTTTTGTTCCGTAAGCTGCCCGGCCTCCTCTTGAGAGAGTGAATAATCGCTGATGAACCTTTCGCGTTTTTCCCGCGGCATCTCAGGAAGGCTCTTTTTTATCTCCTCAACGTATTCAGGACCGGCTGAGATCGGAGCAAGATCCATCTCCACATAATACCTATAGTCACGCTCCCCCTCTTTGCTCCGCATAGACCTCGTTACGCCTGCGACGTCATCCCAGAGACGGGTCTCCTGGACAAGACGCCCTCCTTCGTCAAGGACCTTGTTCTGCCTCGCTATCTCGTACTCAAGAGCGCGCTCGATTGACCTGAGAGAGTTCACGTTCTTGATCTCCACCCTCGTCCCGAGGCTCCCGTCGCCATTTCTGAGCGATACATTGACATCCACTCTGAGTGACCCCGACTCCATCTCTCCGTCAGATACCTCCAGGTAGCGAGCCAGCTGCCTGATCTGCGTTATGTATGCCAATACCTCTTCGGCTGAATTCATGTCCGGCTCAGATACTATCTCCGAAAGGGGCATACCGCCGCGGTTGTAGTCGACTAGGGAGTATGAGGCTCCGGTGAGCCGTCCGTCGGAAGTGGGATGAACCAGTTTGCCCGCGTCCTCTTCAAGATGGAGATGGTGTACCCTGATCCTCTTCTCTTTTCCCCCTGTAAAGATGTCCACATATCCCCTGACGGCTATCGGATGCTCATATTGAGTTATCTGGTATGCCTTCGGAAGGTCGGCGTAGAAATAGTGTTTTCTGTGGAACCGGGTATTGTCGTTTATCGAACAGTGAAGTCCCAGCCCTATCCTTACCGCCAGTTCCACGGCACGGTCGTTGAGTATGGGGAGTGTGCCGGGGATCGCAAGGCATACCGGACAGACGTTAGTGTTGGGAGTTGCTCCTATGTAGTCACTGGAACAGCTGCAGAAGAGTTTGGTCTTCGTCTTCAGTTGAAGGTGTATCTCAAGTCCTATTACGGGCTCCCTCATTCTCCGCAGCCCCCTTTCTTTTCGATCTCAGCAATAGCCGGAGAACCGGCTTCGTTTTCTATCGCCAGTGCCAGCGCAAGCAGACCGGCGTCTCCGAACCGAGGGCCCATAAGCTGTACGTTGGTCGGCAGTCCCTCTTCCGTGAAGCCTACGTTGAGGCTTACGCTCGGAAGTCCCGCCAGGTTGGCCGCAGAGGAGAAGGCATCTCCCAGATAGATGCGCACGGGATCTTCCTCAACAAGCCCCTTTCTGTAGGGAAGGGCCGGAGATATGGGACAGATCAGTGCGTCCACGTTTCTGAAGAGCTCCGCGTATTCGTCGGCTATCATCTGCCTCACCTTTGTTGCCGGCACATAGTAGTTCTCATAGTAGCCCCTCGTAAGTATGCAGGTGCCTATAAGTATGCGCTTGCGTACCTCCCTGCCGAATCCCTGGTTGCGGCTCCTTTTGTACATTTCGAAGAGACTCTTCCCATCGGCGTGGTGACCGTAGCGCATGCCGTCGAAACAGGCCAGTTTTGAGCTGGCGTCTCCGAGGGCAACCATGTAGTAGCAGGCAACAGCATGCTTCATGGTGATGGGAAGCGCGGCCCGAACTATCTCCGCCCCCGCGGATCTGCAGTGTTCGGCAGCTCTGTCGATGGCCTCCACAAGCGGTCTGTCTATGCTCTCAGAATCAAAGCCGGTAAGCACAGCGACCTTCTTTCCCTTTATCCCTGAAAGTGCGGCATCCGAGAAGGATGGCCTCACGTAAGCGTCACATGTCGTGTCGTTTGCATCTGCTCCGGTCAAAACGTCTATCGCGGCAGCCATGTCTTTCATGTTTCTCGTTATAGGCCCGACCTGATCCAGGGACGATGCGTAGGCGACTATGCCGTATCTGCTGATCTGTCCGTAGGATGGCTTCATCCCCTGGACTCCGCAGAATGCTGAGGGCTGCCTTACGGATCCTCCGGTGTCGCTTCCCAGAGCTATCGGTGCAAACCCCGCAGCCACCGCGGCGGCGCTTCCTCCCGAACTGCCTCCGGGCACCCTGCTGTGATCCCTCGGATTGAGGGTAGGTCCGAATATCGAGCTCTCAGTCGTGCTTCCCATGGCGAATTCGTCCATGTTGGTCTTGCCTATAAGGACGGCTCCCGCCTCCTTCATCCTTTTGACAGCGGTCGCATCGTAATCCGGTATCCAGTCTTCAAGCATCTTGCTGCAGCATGTGGTCCTTATGCCCTCTGTGCAGAAATTGTCCTTTACAAGAAAGGGGACACCCGCAAGAGGTCCCGGATCCCTGCCTTCGGCAACTGCTCTGTCGACCGCTTCGGCTTCTTTCCGTGCGCTCTCTTCGGAGAGCGTGACCACCGAGTTTATCCTGCCGTCGAACTTCCTGATCCGCTCAAGATGCGCTGACAGGATCTCTGAGGCCCTCCATATCCCATTTTTTACACCTTCTGCGATCTCGAGGACAGAGAGTTTATGGAATTCCATCCCCTTACTCCTCCTCTTCCGGTTCGATGTCGTCTCTGGCAATGATCCTTGGGACGCGGAAAAAGTCGCCCTCTCTTACGGGAGCCCGGTCAAGCAGGCGCTCCCTCCCGTTCCAGGCTACAGGGCTGTCTTTCCTTCTTGCGGGAGCCTTTATAACGTCCCACTCGAAAGGACTGACGTTCGAGCTGTCGAGCTCCTGCATCTCGTCGCACATCCTCAGTACCGCGTTGACCCTGTCAAGTACCTCTGCGTACTCCTCCTCGGGAAGG
>DCEE01000038.1:7066-19378 GCA_002316795.1 Synergistaceae bacterium UBA1037 | reverse complement strand
TTTAAAAGCTTGCTGCCGGCGCGGTCGCCTGCGATCACAAAGTTTGTTTTTTTACTGACGCTGTCGGAGGTCTCTCCGCCAAGGCCCCGGATCTTCTCTGATGCCTCGGACCTGGTCATCGAAGAGAGCTCTCCGGTAAGGACAAACTTAAGTCCGTTCCAGGGAAGCTCCTGAGCGGAGCGGGCGGGCTTTTCAGACTCCATGTTGACTCCTGCCTCCCTCAGCCTCTCTATCACGCGGGCATTGTGGGGCTCCGAAAAAAATACCCTGAGCGACTCAGCTATCACAGGGCCTATGCCCTCCATCGATTCAAGTTCGGATGTCCTGATGACCGCAGTTTCCGCAAGCAGCCTAAGAGAAAGGAACTTCTCCGCCAGGTCATTTGCAGTCCTCTCCCCCACGTTCCTTATGCCCAGTGCATTTATGAGGGCTCCGAGGGGACGTTTTTTCGACTTATCTATGGCCTCGGTGATGTTACGGGCTGATTTCTCGCCCATCCTCTCCAGAGGCACCAGATCCTCGGTTCTCAACGTGTAAAGATCAGCAAGATCCGAGACAATGCCCTTATCTACAAGCAGAGCCACTATCTTCTCACCCAGACCCCGGATATCCATTGCCGCCCTTGACGCAAAGTGGGATATCCCCTCTTTTATCTGAGCGGGACATGATTTGTTCGAGCATTTTATCGCGGCCTCCCCGCTGAGCCTTACAGCCTTCGACCCGCAGACAGGACATGCATCCGGTATTTTGAAGGGGACAGTGCCTTCGGGCCGCATCTCTTTTTCGACCCTTATGACTTCGGGAATTATCTCTCCTGCCTTGTGGACCAGAACGCAGTCACCGATACGGATGTCCTTTCGGTCTATCTCGTCCTGATTGTGCAGTATGGCCCTTTTCACAACTGAGCCGGAGAGGTGCACCGGATCGAGCACAGCTGTCGGGGTGAGCGTGCCTGTACGTCCCACGGTGACTTCGATATCTACTATTCTGGTCACCTTTTCTTCAGGGGGAAACTTGAAGGCTATGGCCCATCTTGGAGCCTTTGAAGTCGCTCCCAGCCTCTCCCTCATTGCTATATCGTTAAGCTTGATCACTACCCCATCCGTATCTATCCTATGTCCGAACCTTTTTTCGGTCCATTCATCAAGATAAGCCTCTGTCTCAGCAAGGCTCGAGCAGAGGCGTTCCGAGCCCTGGACAGGAAGTCCCAGTCTGCATATTGTCTCAAGCATCTCTTTCTGGCTTTCTATCCCGTGTTTTTTGGGATCGACTATCTGATAGAGAAATATCTTCAATTTTCTTGCTGCTGTAACTTTTGGGTCCAGCTGCCTTATGCTTCCTGCGGCTGCATTCCGGGGATTGGCGAAAAGGGGCTCGCCTGCCTCTTCCCTTGCGGCATTGAGCGCTGCAAATCCCTTTTTGTCCATACAGACCTCGCCCCGGACCTCAAGCCTTCCTGCCACAGTCTCTTCGAGTCTGAGCGGCAGGTTTTTGACGGTCCTGAGGTTGGCGGTGATGTCTTCTCCAATACGCCCGTCTCCGCGGGTAGCGCCGCTTAGAAAAACCCCGTCTTCGTAGATAAGTGATACCGCGAGCCCGTCTATCTTCGGTTCACACAGCACCTGTATACTCTCCATGCCAAGCGCCAGGGCCGTCTTAATGTAGAAGGAGCGGAGCTCCTCCCTGCCCAGCGCGTTATCCAGGCTCATCATCGGCTCGCTGTGCTCCACCTTGACGAAGCCCTCCCTTGGAGATCCGCCGATGCGGTGGGTAGGTGAATCCGCAGTACGAAGCTCAGGGTGTTTTTCCTCTATTTCAGCAAGTTCCCTTAAAAGCCTGTCATAGTCGAAATCCGATATTACAGGGCTGTCCTGAACATAGTAGAGCTCCGCATGGCGCTTCAGCTCCGCGCGAAGCTCAGATACCCTGGTTTTAAGGCTTTCGGGTACTGCCATCTATGTCAGTCCTTCGGCTTCATCGTAGGGAAGAGTATGACGTCCCTTATGCTCTTTGAGTTGGTCAGCAGCATTACTGTCCTGTCTATCCCAATACCCATGCCGCCTGTCGGAGGCAGGCCGTATTCGAGAGCGTTGACGAAATCTTCGTCGAAGGGGTGAGACTCTTCGTCGCCCTCATCCTTCTTCTTTTCCTGATCCATGAAGCGTTCCCTCTGGTCAAGGGGATCATTCAGCTCACTGAAAGCGTTCGCGAATTCCCATGCGTTGATGAACAGCTCAAACCTGTCCGTGATGTCCGGGTTCTCCTTGTTCCTCTTGGAAAGAGGTGAAATGACCGTAGGATGTCCAAGCACGAATGTCGGCTGGATAAGTTCCTCCTCCACGTACTCTTCGAAGAAGACCGGCAGTATGTCAAATCTGGTGTCAGAGGGCTTCACTTCAAGCCCGCGGATCGCAGCCTGTCTGCGCGCCTCTTCGTCCGTGACAGTACTGAAGTCTATCCCAGTATGTTCGGTCACCAGTTCAGTCATTGTTGCCCTGCGGAAGGGAGGGTTGAGATTTATCTCAGTGCCCTGGTAGTTGATGATCCTTCCTCCCAGCTCATCAGCACATGCTACGATTATTTCCTCTGCAAGGTCCATCATGTCATTGTAATTGGCATAGGGCCAGTAGACCTCAAGAGAGGTGAACTCGGGGTTATGCTTCATATCCATTCCCTCGTTACGGAACTGCTGCCCGATCTCGTAAACCCTCCCGAGCATTCCCACCACAAGCCTCTTGAGGTAAAGCTCAGTCGCTATTCTCAGGTACATGTCTATGTCGAGCGTATTGTGATGAGTTATAAAGGGCCTGGCGTTCGCTCCTCCGGCGATCGTTGAGAGGATCGGGGTCTGGACCTCAAGCGAACCGTGGTCGTCAAGGACCCTGCGGAATGTCTGTATTATCTTTGTCCTCTTGCGGAATGTATCCCTTACCTCGGGATTCGCTATCATGTCTATGTAGCGCTGGCGGTACCGGACTTCCATATCCTTCAATCCGTGCCACTTTTCCGGCATCGGCCTGAGGGCCTTTGAGAGGAGACAGAATTTTTTGACCGCAATGGTAAGCTCTCCACGCTGTGTTCGGAAGGGCACACCTATTATCCCGAGAAAATCCCCCGCATCGACCCATTTTTTGAAGAAGGTGTAGTCGGTCTCGCCTAGAAGGTCAAACTGGAAGCAGAGCTGCAGCCTGTCATGCTCATCCTCGAAGGTGGCAAATGCCGTCTTGCCGTGGCGTCTGAGGATCATGACCCTGCCGGCGGTCCGGATCTCGTCTTCGGACCACTCCTCATCCTTAAGGAAAGAGTATTTTTCCTTTATATAAGACAATGTATGCTTTACTTCCCAATGGTCCTGCTGGAACGGGTCATATCCCTCTTCCTGGCGCAGTCTCATCAGTTTGTCTTTGCGCTGGCGAAATATCTCCTCTTCAGGCGTGATATTCTTTTGCTGCTGTTCTTCTTTTCTTGTCTCGTCCGCCAATTGGATCACTTCCTCTGTCGTATTGTCTTTCTTTTTATAAGATCTTCCCATTGGAATACTTCGGGGATGTTCTCATCCGCCAATGACTCCCCTTGGAAAATTATCCTTTGTATGTTCGAGCTCCGGGAGATTTCTGTTATCCTGCCAGCTTTCGAGCAGAACTTCCATCTCCTGCCATGTACGGGCAAGGGCTCCGTGCCTTCTCAGCTGCGCCGCCCCCGAGAAACCTTTAAATAGTGCGGCAAGCATCCTTCTTGAGATCATCAAAGCCTGCGTTTGCCCCTCGGTATTATAAATGCTGCGGCCCAGTTCGAGAAGGAGCTCTGACTGGAAATCCAGTGAGGGTTCGCAATATTGGGGGGGGATCTCTCCGCCCAGCACCCTCAGAGTTTTGGGGATCATGAAAACATCTCTAAGTATACCCCTCCCGGCGAGCACCGCTGCACAGCCCCTGTTAAGATGATCCAGAAAATCCTCCGGCTCATAGCAGTCGCCGCTGCCGCCGATCATTCCCGGGAAAAGCCTGGCAGCCTCTTCTATAGCATCACGAGAGGATTTTCCCTCATATCTTTGCGCGGGAGTCCTACCATGGATGAATATGAAATCGGCACCCGAACCAAAAAGGAGGTCACAGTATTCGCACGTGGTCAGGCCGCTTCCGGCGGGCATTACCCTGATCTTCGCCCAGACCGGCAGGCCTGTCTTTTTCATGGTCCGGATGATCTCCCCCGAGGCCTTTGGGTCTCCCATAAGCTTTGATCCGCTGCCTCTTTTTGTCACCTTGGGCATCGGACAAGCCATGTTTATCTGCAGGGCCTCAAATTTTCTTATTTCAAGGGCAGTTACCGCGCCCCTTTCTATGTCTTCAGGTCTTGAGCCAAAAAGCTGAAGTACAACGGGCCTTTCTTCGTCTGACCCACAGAGGAGTTCCTTTGTCTTTCTGCCTTTGTGGCACAGTCCGAGAGCGCTGACCATTTCAGTGTGGACAAGTCCGGCTCCAAGTTTTCTGTAAAATTTCCTCACCGATGCAAAAGTAATGCCTGCCAAAGGGGCGAGCCATATTGGATTCTCAACGGAAACTCCGCCGATTTTCTGCGGATATCCCGGCAGGAGCGGAGAGAATGTCTCTTCCTTATTCAAATCTGTTTCGTTCATATATTATCCTGAGACCCTCTATCGTAAGCCACTGGTCGACCTCTCTGACCATCTCGGAGTGCATGGCTAGTATCTCGGCGTGTCCGCCTGTCGCGACGACCCTGCATGGTCCGCCCAGTTCCTTGAAAACTCCCCTGAGCAGGGTATCGACAAGGCCGACCGTACCGTAAACTATTCCCGACTGAATAGCCTCTGTAGTGTCTCCCCCTATGTAGTGTACCGGTGCCTCAAGGGCTATCTGGGGCAGCTTTGCGGTACGTGAAAAGAGGGATTCCATGCCAAGTTCCATCCCAGGGGCTATCGTACCCCCTATGTATGCTCCGTCAGCGGATATCACATCCAGGGTTATCGCAGTTCCAAGGTCGACCACCACAAGAGGCGCTCCATACTTCTGAACTCCCGCGACTGCGTTGAGAAGCCTGTCAGCTCCCAGGCCGGCAGGATTCTTCAGTCTCACCTCAAGGCCCGTGTCAAGCTCGGCCGTCACCTTAAGGCAGGGAACTCCGATGTAGTTGTTTATCCCATCCATGAACATCTCGTCAAGTGAAGGGACAACACTTGCATATACTGAGGCCTTTATGCTGTCTTTCGAAATCCCCGACGCACCCAGAAGACCAAGGGTCATGAATCCCACCTCGTCTGCCGTCTGCTTCTTAGAAGTCAGCCTCCAATGTTTGATAAGATCTTCGCCTTCAAATATGCCCATTACTGTATTTGTGTTTCCCACGTCGAGCACGAGAAGCATATATCATTCCTCCGACAGGTTATTTTTGGCTGCGATCAGCCTGACCAACTGAAATATCATTCATTTGAGCAAAGATTCTCCTTATTTTACAACAATCAGGCGAATAAGAGGACCAGAAGAGAAAACATAAGGGCAGGGAGCGGGATCTTTTTAAGAGTTGCCCCTGAAGCGTATAAAGCAGAGGCAAAGAAAATGAACGATGCAAAGGCGGCAAGAGGCAGTGTCGAAACTACGCTTAACGGCATAAGTTCAACGAGCTTTCCGGACAGGATGTCCCAGCTCTCAAGCAAATATTCGCACATTGATGCTATCTCATGGCTTAAAGGCAGCCCGAAGAAGGCAGGGAGAGAAAAGAAAAAGACCAGAGGAAATATGACCGTAAACAGAGGTATTGCCGCTATGTTGATCATCAGCCCCACAACAGGAACTTCTCCAAAGGCCGAGGCAATGACGGGAGCCGTAACGAACCAGACCGCAGCAGATCCGAGAAGAGCTCCGGCCCAATTCTGCCTGGCTATGCCGACAGAAGCACAGACCGAGAGTGCCGCGAGCATCGAAAGCCGCCATCCTATGTCATGAAATGTCCATGGGTCGCAGATAAGCATTATGATGCCTGCCACGCTTACGCTGTTGAACGGCCGGGAAGGTTTGCCCAAAAATAATCCCAGCAGATATACCTGCAGCATTATCCCCGCCCTTATCCCACCTGGCGGAAACCCCGCAAGTGCAAGATAAGACCATATAAGCACAGATATCGTCAGGATCTTGATCTTCCCTCTTTTAAGAAAAAGCCCCGCCATCGCGGCGAGTATTCCAACATGAAAACCTGAGACCGCCAGGAGATGGACCGTTCCGGCCTCCCTGTGACGCTCGGTCAGCTTTTTGTCCCTTATCCCAAGGGTGAGCGCCAGCATGTATCCAGACATTAGATCAGGAAGACCGTCCTCAATTTTTGTCTCCAGAAAGTTTCTCCATTTGTGGATGCCGGCAGGAGGAGAGGTCACTTCAAGCTCAAGGGGGATCATCCTTTTTACGGCTCCCTTCGATCTCCAAAAAAGGTATTCATCGAAGCCTCCCCCTGCATCAGCCCTCCTGAAATCAAAGAGTGCAGCTCTCACCCTCACCCCGGATCCCTCCGCCGGCGCTGAAGAGCGGTGCATATAGGCCGCCATCTTCCCGTATGATGTCGAGATCAGCAGGGCCCGTCTTCGTCCCCATGCCCTGTTGAGGAGCACCTTGCCTTCAGAGCGTATCGTTGAAGGAACGGCCGGTTCGCATGACATCCTCAGGTTCAGCGATAATGAGACTGCGGCTGTTACAATAATTACGAAGATAAATTCCGTTCCCCAGCCCTCCGTAGGGTCGGAAGTCCCGAAAAATATCCACGAAGAGACCGTAAGCACTGATATCATGACAGATATAAGAAGTGAGTGTCCGGATGAGTATGCCAGCAGCGAAAAAGATATGCCGAGCAACGCAGCGAATGCAGGTGCGTATGAGAGAGGGCCGTTTCTTTTATTGCGCAACTGTCACTAAATTCTTGACTGCATCAAACTTTGCGGGCCCTATGCCTTTGATGAGCAGAAGATCCTCTTTTCTTTTGTAAGCCCCGTTTTTCTCCCTATGGTCGATTATCAGCTGAGCAGTTTTCGGACCGACTCCGGGGAGTTTTTCCAGATCTTCTTTCATAGCAGTATTGATGTTTATAAGCTCCTGAGATGTTTGTGTGTCTGAGTTTCCCTCTGTTCCCGAAATTGGCGCAGCGGGAGCGGTCGGCACCTGTTGCGGAACTTCCTCTCCCACGGCAGGAAATTTGATATGGGCGCCGTCCTGCAGCATCGCCGCAAGGTTGACGGCATCCCGGTCGGCTTCGGGAGTAAAGCCGCCTGCCGCCTCAAGGGCCTGATATACCCTCGCTCCCTCAGGTATCCTGTAGACGCCCGGTTTTTTGACAGAGCCGGTTATGTAGATCACCCACTCTTTTTTTTCTGCATCAGAGCTTGCCGTCTCTCCATAGACCGCCTGTAATGACGATGCTTGCTGTTCCGAAGCGGAAACATCTATGGTGTCCTCCATGACAGGCATCATTTCAACAGTCATCTTCCCTGCTGTATCCTGCCCGAAGCGTCCTTTGAAGGAGTGAAGAAGTATAGTCGCTCCTATAAAACAGAGCAACCCCAGGAATATAAATAAATAGTTTCGTCTGTTCCCGCCCTCTCCATACATCAGAAGACCCCTTTTCTATATGATTTCTCCTTCCAGGGACCAGTGGCTGGCCCTGACGATTTTAACACGGATATACTTCCCCATCATTTCACGAGGACCTTTGACGATGACAACTTTGTCAGTCTTTGTCCTGCCCTGAAGCGCGTTCTCTCCCCTTGGTGCAGTCCCGTCTACCAATATTTCGACTTCACTGCCTACATACTTTTCGTTTATTTCACGGGCAAGACGGGACTGCAGGGCATTGACCCTGTTTAGCCTGTCAGCTTTCACTCTGTTGTCTATCTGGCCTTCCATAGCTGCTGCCTTTGTGCCTTCTCTGGGTGAGTAGGCCGCAGTATGTACTATGTCGAACCTGAGTTGATTTAGCAGGTCATATGAATCCTTGAAATCATCTTCTGTTTCATTTGGAAAGCCTACTATAAGGTCTGTTGTAAGACAGACGCCCGGAAGCTCCGAGCATATCTTTTGTACGAGGCCGATGTACTGGTCCCTGGTATATCCCCTGTTCATTTCCTTAAGTATCCTGTCGCTTCCCGACTGGACAGGGAGGTTGACTGCACGGCATATCGACGGAGTTGACTTCATTACCTCAAGTATGTCTTCGTCAAAATCCCTGGGATGAGATGTGGCAAAGCGGAGTCGCCTGATGCCCTCTGTTCCGGAAACATCTTTTAAAAGAGAGGCGAAACCGTACTCACCTTTTTTATCCTTTCCGTAGGCATCGACATTCTGTCCGAGGAGAGTTATCTCCGACACTCCAGATGCTGCCAGTTCACAGCACTCCCTGATTATCTCACTGTGGTCGCGGGACTGGAGCCTGCCCCTGACATAGGGGACTATGCAGTAGGTACAGAACCTGTCACACCCGTAGGTTATCGTTACGTAGGCTTTGTATGGATTGATCCGTTCAGTCGGTACCACTTCCAGGTCTTCAAGCGCCCTGGGGTCTTCATCCATGAAAAATCTCTGTGCGCCGTCGGCCAGGACATCCTGTATTCCCTGAGGGACCAGTCCCAGGTGTCTCGGGCCGGAAACGAGCCTGACACATTGGAATTTTTTTGCGACCTGAAGCCCTATCCTCTGTGCCATGCAGCCTACGAGCACTACCGCAGGAGATCCTGTATTCCTGTACCTGAGGTTATAGCGCCCTATCTCACTTACGACTTTCTGTTCGGCCTTTTCCCTTATGCTGCAAGTTACGAGGACCACCACGTCAGCCTCTTCCTCTGGGCTCTCTGTCCAGCCCAGATGGATCATGGAAGTCCTTATCCTGTCACCGTCATAGGAGTTCATCTGACAACCAAATACCCTTATTGCAAAGCTTTTCAAACTTTTATCCCCTTTATCCTGTTTGTTCACCCTAGGCATTATATGCCCTGAGGGACAATCTTTCCACTTTGCGCTGTATAATATTAGGGCATCGGAGGTGTGCTTCATGAAAAAAACGACAATATTTTCACTTGCTGTGTCAATGATCATCCTAAGTATCTCAATTTCTTCAGCCCAGATGAGAGATGCCCTTCCTGAGATACGTGGGTGGATAAACGGTGAGCTTAGAAAGACGGAATTCGATACGGTCTCGGGGAAGAGGGGCTTCTGGCTTGAACGCAGCTACAGAAATACATTTGGCGTGCCTTTCCACGCGGTATGGATGGAGGGGTCGGGAGACAAGGGATGGTCCCCCCCCGACAAGACCATTTCCGCCGATGACGGCCCGATTGGATCGGGGGCATCATACAGGACCCTCTCTGTCACCGGTCAGAGATCCATACTGGAACACCATCCGGTAACGGGCTTCAGCATCTCTGTCAAAGCGGGCAATAAAGGCACCCTGACTCTGGAATCAAATATCGCTGCGGAGGAAGAGATGATATCGGCGGCTGAGGTCCTTATTACCGAAATACTTCGCGAGGATAAGGCGGAAGAACAGAAATGAACGAAAAAAAGATCAGGATCATAAAAAACGGCCCATATGTCGTAACAGGCAATGTTGACCTCTCGGAAAAGATAATCCGGCCTGAGGAGGACAAGTCAAAGGATGCAAAATATGTATGGGAGGATGGCGGAGAGATAGCACATGAGGAAGCTTACGCCCTATGCCGGTGCGGAGCTTCAAAAAAGCATCCCTTCTGCGACGGCAGCCATTCAGAGACCGGTTTTGACGGGACCGAAACTGCCTCAAAAAAACCCTACAGGGAAAGATCTGAGCTCATTAAAGGCAGGAACGTCGACCTCCTTGACGACGGAAGATGCGCCGGTGCCAGATTTTGCTACAGGGAAAAGGGAGACGCGTGGTATCTCGCCTCATGCGACGACAACTCCGAAAAAATTATTTGCGAGGCAGTCAAGTCCGCCTCTGAATGCCCCGCAGGGAGACTTACGGCCCTTGCGAAGGACGGCTCATGCATAGAACCGGAGCTTGGACCCTCAATAGATATAACCCAGGATCCCGAAAATGACGTCAGCGGTGGGTTATACGTCAAAGGAGGCATACCTCTGATCTCCGCGGACGGTACCGAATACGAGCAAAGAAACCGGATAGTGCTCTGCAGATGCGGGAAATCAAAGATCAAGCCATTTTGCGACGGCACTCATGTAGAGGCCAATTTTAAGGATAAGTGCAGCACATGCAGCTAAAATCAACTTATATATAGTTAAAATCTAAAATCTCTAAAATCTTAGAATAATATAAGGCCGTTACTGTAAACTTTGAATAGGAAGAATTTACAGAAACGGCCTCTTTTTACCCTCTCAATATAATTATTGCTTCAACCATTCACTTTCTCTTTCCGTGCCAATGGCGTCAAGCTCAAATGGAGTGGTCTGATATACAAAGTAGTTGAGCCAGTTCATAAAGAGAAGGTTGGCGCTGCTCTTCCAGCTTACGACCGGCCTGCGTGTGTCGTCATCGCAAGGGTAGTAGTTCTTAGGCACCTCTATGGGCAGTCCTGCGTTTTTATCCCTCAGATACTCCTTTTCAAGCGTTCCTGCATCATATTCCGAATGCCCTGTTATAAATATCTGTTTCCCCTGTTCTGTCTTTACGACGTAGACCCCCGCCTCCTCCGAAGATGCAAGGATCTGCAGTTCTGGCACAGATTCGACATCCTCCCTGCAGATCGTTGTATGGCGTGAATGCGGAGCCATGAAAATGTCGTCAAAACCCCTGAAGAGCATGGAATTCCTGTACTCCACCTCATGAGGGAAGACTCCGAATAGTTTTTGGGGAAGCGGGTACTTTTTGATTCCATAGTGGTAGTAGAGTGCTGCCTGTGCACCCCAGCATATATGGAGGGTGCTGTATACATGGGTCTTGCTCCACTCCATTATCCTGCACAGTTCGTCCCAGTATTCGACATCCTCAAATTCCAACAGTTCCACCGGAGCTCCGGTTATGACAAGTCCGTCAAACTTCCTCCCGCAGACCTGGTCAAATGTCTGATAAAAGGAGAGAAGATGCTCCCGACTGGTGTTTTTTGCCTCATAAGTCGCAGTCTGCAGAAGCGTGAGCTCCACCTGGAGAGGGGTGTTGCCAAGCAGCCGCGCGAACTGCGTCTCCGTTTCTATCTTGGTAGGCATGAGATTGAGCAGTGCTACCTGAAGCGGCCTTATGTCCTGTTTGGCCGCACGGAGTTCATCCATAACGAAAATATTTTCATTCAGAAGCGTCTGTGTCGCAGGGAGACTGTCCGGTATCTTAATAGGCATTTGTATGCCCCCTTTCAGTTATTTGATGCTAATAAAAAAGGCAGCCCATACGTTAAATGGACTGCCTTAGTAGTTTTTATCGGATCTCGCGCCAAATCAGGACCGCGAACTGCCGTAATAAACTCCAAAGGCACTCCTGCGCATCATCATGCAGCACATCAACGTGTTATTGCCGCTTTTTTTATTCATTGCGCTTCCTCCTTTGATAAGTTTCCGGAAATTCTAATGACTCAGCGTCAAAAAGTCAAGAATTCTTTTTAATTTGTTTACATCAGCTCGGTGCCTCGTTACAATTGGATGTAACGGTAAATATTTCTTATTAAAAAGGTGATTGGGATGACATCTGAAGAAAGATTGAAGGAACTGGGAATAGAGCTTTTTACCGACATCAGGCCGATCGGCAGTTATGTTCCTTTTGTGAGGGCAGGAAATCTGGTATATGTTTCGGGACAGGGACCAAGCATAAAAGGAAAGTACATCGACTATATCGGCAAGGTCGGAGACGGCATTTCAAAGGAGAAAGCCAAAGAGGCTGCAAGGGCAACTGCTGTAAACCTTATTTCTGTCCTGAAAAATGCAGTTGGTGATCTTGACCGGATCGAAAGGATAGTAAGCATTCACGGGTTCGTGAACAGTACTCCTGATTTCACGGAGCAGCCATATGTAATTGACGGAGCCTCCGAGCTCCTTGTTGAACTTTTCGGCGAAAAGGGCAGGCATGCAAGGTGCGCTGTCTCGGCACCCTCTCTGCCGCTCGGCATCTGCGTTGAAATAGAACTCATCGCGGAGATCAGATAAAAACGGGAGGCGTTATCCTGGGGTGCACGGAGATCCCGCTGCTGGTAAAACAGGAACAGACAAAGATCCCCCTCTTCGACACGACGACACTGCTTGCCGAAGCGGCAGTAAGAGAGGCATTAGCTGAGTAAAAGATAAATTATTTTGTCAGGTTTGTCATTTTCAGAAACAAGAAAGAGACCTATGCAGGGTCTCTTTC
>DCEE01000038.1:0-6873 GCA_002316795.1 Synergistaceae bacterium UBA1037 | reverse complement strand
GGTCAAAAGCTGAAGCGGCCCTGGGACGAGAAAATATTGAGCATAACGATCGTAAAAAGGGCAAGAGCGATCACAACTACAACAGCCCATACCTTTGCCCCTGCATCCTCTTCCGCTTTAAAGAATCTCTTCCCAAAGAGCCAGGCCCCGCCAAAGACAAGCGCAATAATGAGATCGAGAACAACGGCCTTCCCGGCTTCTCTAAAATTGACCGTGACTCCCAATACCGCCATATAGATCAAGCCAACTATTATCGAAAAGATCTTGCATCCGTCCATTGATCCTTCACCTTTTCCGGCTTTTGATCGACATTAGTTTTAAGCAGAAAACATCGTCGTTTTATATCACATTATCAGACTGGCCTAATATTAATTTTTTCTTGATCACACTGAAATCTGGTGACTTGATCGATCTTTTTTCTTCGTACATCATAATGTCGGCCTCTCTTATCAATTCATCGAGCATATTGCGGTCAGACTTTTTAATTTCAGCGATACCGTGACTCAGACTGATTATGTATGGTTTATCTTCTTCGTTTGCAAGCTTAATTTTATCCAATACCCTGAGCCATGTTTTATTGACCTGATCAATGTCCATATTGACGAAACATATTAAAAATTCATCACCGCCAAGTCTTATCAACAGATCTTCTTCCCTGATATTCTCCTTTATAATTTTTACAGAGTTTAGGATCAGTGCATCTCCCTGTTCATGACCAAGCACATCATTTATTTCCTTTAATCCGTTAATGTCAATAAAACAGATAATAATATCGTTCTTTTGCCGAATAAGATCTTCAAGCATCCGCATTCCTGTTGCTCTGTTCAGACAACCGGTCATTGCATCATAGGTAGCCATTATTTTGATCTTATTATTTCCCGACAGATATAGTACTGATATGACGGAAAAAAGGAGTGACAGCAGAATGAAACTTATGGTGATCAATGGAGTCTGCAGTGTTTTTTTGATGCTTAATATAAAAGTGTTTTTGTCATTTGCGTAATAAAATATTTTGTCTGATATATGGCACACTATGGTCCACTGAATATCAGACACGTTGATTTCTGATAATGTATCGCCTTCATTTCTCAACATTTTTTGAAGCTCTTCTTTAGGATTGATCGTATCGAATGTGAAGGATCCATTTTGGGTAAAAAAATGCCCTTTCTTTTCTTTGGTTATACGTTCCCATTCTGACGGGAATAAATTTTTAAAGGTGTGTTTTTCTCTCCCCGGGTACATAAATCCCCATTCTTTTTCTTTATCCTGGCCCGCAAGCCAATAGCCATCCTTGTTTATAAGCTGAAGGTTTCCGGTAGTGCTGTCAGCTAAATTAATAAGCTTGTGCCTGATTTTTTCACCTAAATAATTCGCAACAAATACGCCTCTTTTGACATTTTTTTTATCAAAGACTGGAACACCGAAGCGTATCATCGGTTTTTCCGGCTGTTCTATTAAATTGCCCTCAATGTTTAAATCAAATTTTGACATATATATTTCCCCGGGGCCAAGTTTGATAGTCTCGGTAAAATAGTATCTGTCTTTTTTATTCTGGAGTCGGTCTTCCGGGATTATTTCAGGTCGTCCGTTATTAAAATTTACCCGCAGTAATTCATTTCCCTCGCTGTCCAAATAACGCAGTTGATCGTATTTCATCTTGGTGCGAGAAAATACCTCCCACTCGTTTTCAACATTATTTTTATCCATGCCATTATTTAAATATTCCAAAAATAACGGACTGGTGTTCAAGTATTTGATATCGGTCACTATTTGTTCTAATTCGCTTATAGTGAGGTCTCTGCCTATTTTAACAAGTGCAGCCTGGTTTTGTTCCAAAAAATTTTTATCGTTGACAACGTCCTTCTGCTTGTACACAGATAATGAAAGGACAAGTATGGTCATAGTTAAAATAAATATAATTAGCAGAGAAAAAAAGTAATTGTCTGTTTTGAATGTTTTAGGCATGCCCGGCATCCTGCTTTCAAAAAAAAGATTTTGATGATCATGCTTTGCTGCGTTTATTCATTTTGTTAATATTTATCAGCTTTCTACACAAGACTGTCATGAACATTGGTATGGTCGTTTCTTGTCAGCCGGACTTTGAAAATTACCGAAGTTTCTGTTTGATCATGCCAATTATAAATGATTGCAATAAATACATATCACCCATCCCTGCGGTTATTTTGGATCATCAAACTCACACAAAAAAACAGACCCATTACAGGGTCTGTTGAGTTATTGGTGGAGACGCGGAGATTCGAACTCCGGTCCAACAGGGGCCGATCTGGGAGGCACTACGAGTGTAGTCTCTGATTTGATCTCGGATCTGCGGCTCCCAAAGACAGGATCCGCATTTCCCAGCCTTCCCTAGAGTCTCGAACCTCTCCCAGAAAGCGCTGAAGATGTCCCAGCCATCTTTGTGACACTCTTCTAAAGCCCGATGACGGAAGCTTTAGAGAGCGCGCCGCTTACTTAAGCAGCGAGTGCGTAATCGTTATTGACGATTATTGTTTTGGAGCCGGATTAACGAGGATTCCCCATCCTCGACCCGCTCCTCCCGATCCTCCAACCTGCTGTCGAAACCATACGTCCCCTTATGTACGAGCCGGATTATCCGGGCTCGCTTTCAATACTGCAGATGATCAGCCTTCGCGCGACCTGTTGCGGATAGCCCGCTCCATTTCGCGGTTGGCATCCTTCTCTGCTGCAGTATCTCTTTTGTCATGGAGCTGTTTGCCTTTTGCTACGGCGATTTCGCACTTCGCCCATCTTCCCTGCTTGATGTATATCTTCAGAGGCACGAGCGTAAGACCTTTTTCTCTTGTTTTTGCCAGAAGTTTCCTGATCTCAGACTTATGGACGAGAAGTTTCCTCGGCCTCAAAGGTTCTTTGTTGTAGTAGCTTCCCTTTTCGTAGGGTGATATGTGAACGTTGTAAAGCCATAACTCTCCGTTCTCTACTCTGGCGAATCCGTCCTTGAGGTTTACCTGGCCTTCCCTTACTGATTTGATCTCTGTTCCCGAAAGGACCAGTCCGGCTTCAAAAGATTCTACTATGAAGTACTCATGCCGCGCTTTACGGTTTTGAGCGACGGTCTTATCCTCAGGCACAGAAATCACCTCACGTGGAGACTATACCAGAATGAACAGCATTAGTCAAATATGGAAAAACACCTAAAAAACAAAACCCCCGGCATTTGCCGGGGGCATTATTTCGAGATGGTCGGGGCGAGAAGATTTGAACTTCCGACCTCCTGGTCCCGAACCAGGCGCGCTAACCAGACTGCGCTACGCCCCGGAAGCAGCGCAAATTATAGCATTGTAAACGAACCTCGTCAAATACCCGAGGCGCGGACCAGACGGTCTTTCAAGGCCCGACCAATACCGGTTTCGTCAGGTATCTGAGCAATAATTATCTCTGCTCCGCTTTTTTCAATTAACCTGAGAACACGGAAAAGTTCTTTGGCATATTCCTCTGTGTCTTTGAATATTATCTTTATGAAGGGGGACCCTGTTGGTTCTGATGTTCCTATCCAGGCCCATTTTTTGCCTCCGGCTTCGGTGTCACAGGGATCGTCTGTCATGATCAGCGGTATCTTTGGCGCATAGTGCCTGTAGCGTGTTCCGGGAGAGCGTTTGAGGGGATCTCCGTCGGTGGGAAGGAGGACGGGTATGTGAAGGGCCCCCTCTATATCCTCCTTGGATATGCCTCCCGGTCTCAAAAGCATCGGAGACTCTCCGCTTACATCAAGGACTGTTGATTCAAGCCCTACCTTTGTAGGTCCGCCGTCAAGGACCATCAAGACGGCATCTCCGATGTCCTCTCTCACCGTGGCCGCATCTGTGGGGCTTGGCCTGCCGCTCCTGTTTGCACTCGGAGCAGCGATCGGTACTCCGGCGGCACGGATGAGCTCAAGTGCTATCGCGTTGTCAGGCATCCTTACTGCAGCTGTATCAAGGCCTCCCCGGGTCACATGGGGGATGGTCCCTTTTGCTTTCAGTACAAGTGAGAGGGGGCCGGGCCAGAATGTGTCCATCAGAAACCTTGCTCTCCAGTTCAGCTCAACTACCGACTCTGCCATTTTTATGTCACAGACATGGATTATAAGAGGGTTGTCAGAGGGACGCCCCTTCGCCGCATATATTTTTTTCACAGCTTCCATGTCAAGTGCGTTGGCTCCGAGTCCGTAGACCGTCTCGGTTGGGAACCCCACAAGTTCTCCTGAGAGTATCATTTGGGCAGCGAGCCGTATCTCCGTAAGCATTTCATCATTGATCCCGGCTTTCCGTTCTTCCGGTCTCTCTTCCATTCTGCTCATCATTGCCGGATCGGGCCTTCGTTGTACTTACTGAAGAAATCCTGCCTGAACCGGGGATAGCGGCCCTCAATTATCGCCTGCCTGGCATCTTTCATCAGATTCACCAGGAAATAAAGGTTGTGCCAGCTGCATAACCGGGAGGCCAGTATCTCTCCCGCGGTGTAGAGGTGCCTGATGTATGCCCTTGTAAAATTTCTGCAGGTATAACAACCGCATGAGGGGTCGATCGGTGTGAAGTCCCTTGCAAAAACACTGTTCTTCAGGTTCATTTTGCCAAAGCTGGTCAGGACTCCGCCGTTCCTTCCGTTCCTTGTCGGCAGGACGCAGTCAAACATGTCAATTCCGCGTGCCACGCCCTCAACAAGGTTTGCCGGGTGGCCGACGCCCATGAGATACCGGGGCTTGTTCAAAGGCATCTCCGGACACAGTGCATCAAGTATCCTGTACATCTCTTCATGAGACTCTCCAACCGAGAGGCCCCCTATCCCATAACCCGGAAAGCTGATATCTTCCAGTCTTCTTATGCACTCTATGCGCTGGTCCTCAAACATTGAACCCTGCACGATGCCGAAGAGGGCCTGATCTTCCCTTGAATGGTGGTCTTTGCACCTCCTGGCCCAGCTGATAGTCCTCTCCATAGCCGCCCTTGAATACTCTTCAGTGGTCGGCCAGACGACACATTCATCAAAAGCCATTGCGATGTCGCTTCCGAGCTTCTGCTGTATGTCCATCGAGTCTTCCGGACGCATGAAGTGTTTGCTGCCGTCAAGGTGGGACCTGAACTCGACGCCCTCATCCGTGATCTTTCTCAGTTCGGAAAGGGAGAATACCTGGAATCCCCCGCTGTCGGTAAGTATGGGATGATGCCACTGCATAAACTTATGCAGCCCGCCTGCCTCTTCTACGATATCGGCACCCGGGCGCATGTAGAGGTGGTATGTGTTGCCCAGAATGATCTGGGCTCCTATTTCTTCAAGTTCGGGCGGCGTCATCGCTTTTACAGTCGCCTGCGTGCCTACCGGCATGAAGACAGGGGTCTCTATCACACCGTGGGGGGTGATCAGCTCTCCCGCGCGGGCTCCTGTCTCTGGACATTGCGCGATCAGCCTGTACTCAAACATTGGATACCCCTTCCCAGCCGAACAGCCTCTCCCCGTTCTCTTTTACAGCTGCGGCAAAATCCTCAAGCGGCATTCCCTTGAGCATCGATATCATCTCATATACAGCACGCACATAACACGGCTCGTTCGTTCTGCCCCTTAACTGCTGCGGGGCAAGGTATGGTGAATCTGTCTCGCAAAGTATCCTGTCGATGGGGACGATGTCCATCGCTATCTCACGAAGTGCTTTGTTCTTTGGATAAGTGACCGGTCCGGCAAATGAGATGCAGAAACCAAGGTCAAGCGCGTCCATGGCATTTTGCGCATCACCTGAGAAACAATGGATGACCCCTCCGACGGTTTCAGCAGATTCCTCACTCAGTATAGCCAGCGTTTCGGAATTTGCGTCTCCCGACGATCTGTCTGCAGCATCCCTTACGTGTATGACAACAGGTTTGTTTAACTTTTTTGCAAGGCATATCTGAGAACGGAATACCTCCCTCTGGATATCCCTTGGAGAATTATCATAGTAGAAGTCCAGGCCTATCTCTCCGACCGCCGAAACTTTTTTGCTGCCGGCAAGTTCTTCAAGCTCTTTCGGGATACCTCCTGAAACGGATGAAGCCTCATGGGGATGTACCCCTGCAAGTGCCCATATTTCCGGCATCCCTTCATGTTTTTCAGCCAGGGCCACAGCCTCTCTGGTGGAAGCCAGGTCTGCCGAAGCAAAAAGCAGACGCCTCACATCGCACTTGAGGGCATTCTCAAAGACTTTGGAAAGACCGTCGGGATAATATTCTTTGTTAAGATGGCAATGCGTATCTACAAGAAACATGGCTTATTCCCTTTCATATCTGTCAGAGTCCGACAAAGGCAGATCCCGCAGTTTATGGGATCTGATCGGATCCCCCTTCTGCAAAGCATGCGATCACCTATAAAGCAACGCTCTCCCCCTGAAGGGCTAAAGGAGCTTCAGAAGGGAGAACGGCCGGTCTCTATGTTTTTCGTTACGGTCTAAAACCGGATCGTCTAGTGGATCCTGCTCCCTATCGGTATGAAGTCATCCATTACCGTCAGAAGCGTCAGGGATTCCTTTCTGGTATCCGGGCTCTCCGCGGCAAGCAGCATCCCGTTGCTGGGGACTCCACGGAATTTTGCGGGCTTGAGGTTGCACAGCACCACTATCTTTTTGCCTTCAAGCTCCTCGGGTTTGTAGAACTCCCTGATGCTTGAAACTATGGTACGCTTTTCATAACCCAGATCAAGGCTCAGTATATAGAGCTTATCAGCCTTGGGCACTATGTCGACCTTTTCGACCAGCGCTACCCTGAACTCAAGTTTGCTGAAATCATCTATACCAACTTCGGGTTCGTGGTCGTCAAAATTGTAGAATGCCGCCGGATCAGCCGCCGCGCGTTTTTCAATGTCACGGGCCTCTTTTTCCTTTTTCCATTT
>DCEE01000057.1 GCA_002316795.1 Synergistaceae bacterium UBA1037 | reverse complement strand
GAGGCCGCTCAGCGTATTTTAATACGCCTGCGCGGCCTCTTTCTTGATGTTGCATCGTTATCGCCGCCTCTTGCCGGCGCTCAGAATGTTATCCCAATAAGCAACGCTAACTTCACAATATTTTTGGGTTCCCTTAACTGCTTTCCGCTCACAGGGAACTCTCTCTGCGAGCAGCGTAATTGGATACTTGCTGTCAGGATACCTGCCTGAATATCGTCCATGACCGATGATCAAATAATTTTGATATTTTATATATGAAATTCATAACTTTACTCGATAAATACTGATATCTTTGGTTATAATGTTAAGGATTTTAGAACTCTGTCTGGAGTGTTGATTTTGCAGGATAAGAAAATGTCCCTTCTTTCACCGCTTTTTCTAAGGCTATTTATCCCATTCGGGCTTGGGTATTTTATTTCGGTACTTTTAGGCAGCGCCAATGCGATAATGTCTCCTATACTTATAAGCACATTTTCACTCTCTCCGGCTGATCTTGGCTTCATGACATCCGTGTACCTGATCTCCTTCGGACTTGCTCAGTTCCCTCTCGGAGTGTTGCTTGACCGTTACGGAGCACGAAAGACTCTTGCCTCCTTCATGTTATTTGCTGTCGGAGGAGCCTTTATTTTTGCATTTTCCCAGAATGTAGGGGATCTGATCCTTTCCAGGGCACTTACCGGAATAGGGCTTTCAGGGTGCCTGATGGCAGCTTTCAAGGCCTATTCCGAGTGGCTTCCCGCTGAGCGCCTCCCACTTGTCTATAGCATAGAATGCCTGACAGGAGGGATAGGCGGGATGGTCGCAACTAAGCCTGTCGGGTTTGCCATTGGCATCCTTTCATGGCGTAACGTATTTATCCTTCTTGCATTTTTTACGCTTTTTACCGCTCTTTCAATATGGTTCGTCACCCCGAAAGACGCAAGGCGGGGATCTGTCGGCAAACCGACGTTTGCAGAACAGCTCAGGCAGATGGTCGCATTTTTCGGAGACGCCAGATTCTGGTTCGTAGCCCCGGTAGTTACCGCGGCACAGAGCGTTATGTTCGCATACCTTTATCTCTGGGTCGGTCCATGGATGAGGGACGTTGCAGGGATGGGAGAGGCTGAAGCCGGCACTTACATGATGTATGCCTTTACCGGTGCCGCAGCAGGATACTTCCTGAACGGGATACTTGCCGACCTTTTCAAAAAGAGGGGCATTCTTTCTTGGGAAAGAATGTATCTATATTCCGGGGCTCTTCTTACACTGGTTCTGGGCTTTATTGCCCTAGAAAACGGAAGGAATTCGGCAATATTGTGGGGAATTGTAATGTTTCTCTCGACGATGACGATGATATCTTTCCCGTTGATGAGAAAACTGTACAAGAGCCATGAAGTCGGAAGAGCTCTCTCTCTGCTTAATTTCACAATATTTCTCTTTTCTTTTATATTCCAGTGGTTCATCGGCGTAGTGCTCGATTTTTATCCTGTCGCCGATGGGCTATTTTCCCCTGAAGGCTACAGGACAAGCCTTGCCGTTATAGTTATCCTTAATCTTGCCGCTGTTATCCACCTTTATTTCGAATTGAAAAAACGCCGTATAATATAACTGTTGTATTAATAACTCAAACTGCCGGCATATTCCTCCGGATACTGCTGACCGATGTAAACCGGATCAGTAATTCAGAGATAAGAGTGCTGTCTGCTGATATTGTTAGGGGGAGTTCTATGCACGAAAGATACGAAGTAAGGGCTTCGGAGATCACCGAACTGGTGCGTGATCTGGCACTCAAGGCAAACATGCTTCTTCCTGACGGGCTAAAAAAGCTGATCCGTGATGCCCTGAATAAGGAAAGGATGCCCATAGCAAGGCAGGCCTTCACGGATATCCTTGAAAACGCGGAGCTGGCGGAAGAAAAAAATATGCCGATATGTCAGGATTGCGGACTGGCTGTAGTTTTTATTGAAATTGGCCAAAGCGTCAGCGTCAGGGACGGAAACATAGAGGAAGCGGTAAATGAGGGTATCCGCAGGGCATACAGGGATGGATATCTTCGCAAGTCCGTGGTCAAAGATCCTGTCTTCAGAAGGGAAAACAGCGGAGACAACACACCTGCCGTCATTCACTGGAAAATAACATCCGGCAAGGATATTAAAATAACAGTCAGTCCTAAAGGTATGGGAAGCGAAAACATGAGCAGGATATATATGCTGAAGCCTGCGGACGGCGCCGAAGGAGTCATAAGGTCAGTGGTAGAGGCTGTAAAAACCGCTGGTCCCAACCCGTGTCCCCCGATAGTCCTTGGGATCGGCATCGGCGGCAATTTCGAAACTGTTGCACTCGCATCGAAGCGCGCACTGCTCAAACCGGAAGGTGTCAGGCACCAAATCCCTGAGTACGCTGAGATGGAAAAAGAGATCCTTAAGAGGGTCAATGAACTTGGCATAGGTCCAGGCGGATACGGCGGAATGACAACAGCCCTTGATGCACATATTGAGACACTGCCTGCACATATAGCGGGGATGCCAGTAGCGGTAAATATATGCTGCCATGCACTCCGGCATGCGGAGGGAAAGATAGAGGGGAGGCTCATAAATGGATGCTAAATACATGAAAACACCCCTGACCGAAGATGACGTAATGGGACTGAGGGCGGGAGACATCGTATATCTTTCAGGAAGCATCCTTATCGCACGGGACGCCGCCCACAAAAGGCTCGTCGAGAGCATTGCATCGGGAGAGAAAGAACCTTTCCCCATTAAAGGCGAGATAATTTTTTACGCAGGACCGGCTCCGACACCCCCGGGAGAAGTTATAGGGCCTATCGGTCCTACCACCAGCGGACGGATGGATCCGTACACTCCTTTTCTTCTGGAAAGGGGGCTCAGAGGCATGATCGGTAAAGGAAAGAGGAGCCTAGAAGTCCTTGAAGCGCTCAAGAAAAACCGGGCTGTATATTTCGGAGCGACCGGAGGAACTGCGGTACTCCTTGCACGATCGGTCATGTCGGTAGAGAAGGTCGCATATGAGGATCTTGGCCCGGAATCTGTCCAAAGGCTTGAGATAATGGATATGCCTCTGGTGGTGCTGGCTGATCCGTATGGGGGAAATCTGTACAAGCACGGACCTGAGGAGGCTGTCAAGCTTATTTGCAACAACAGGGTATAATAAACTGCAAAAAATGCAATTATAAGTTACAGGATCAAATATCTTCTGAATTTTTTATGATTGCCCTGATTCGATAATAATTTTAATCTAATATTTCAATTGTTCAGTTTTCATGGGGGTGATCGCAAAGAAAAACCTATATTGACATTTAATTATATTGTTTTTGTTGGTACGAACCACTGAAATACAAGAGAATGTAATTTTTGCCGTTGTGTTAACCATTTTTCTTTGGTAAAATTGCGGAGCCGTACCTGACGGGAAAAATTTTTTTTATTTATAAAATCATTTCATGATCAGGTGCGGAAAAATATCACGGAGGTGCTTTGTGTATGACAAAGACAGCAAGATTCCTTATCGTAACGGCGATGATCCTTGTATTCGCCGGAGCCGCATCAGCAGCAACGTTTATCAACATCGGCACAGGATCGACAGGCGGAACGTATTACCCGGTCGGCGCAGGCATGGCAAAAGTATGGAACAGCGCGATCCCCGGAATGAAGGCAAACGCACAGTCAACCGGCGGAACAGCACAGAACCTTGCTCTCCTTGGTAAGGGTGAAGCTGAAGTAATTTTTGCGGACGGCCTCTATTTCTTTGCCTATGAAGGCAAGGGTACATTCGAAGGAAAGCCGATGAAGGAACTCCGTGGACTTGTTCCCCTTTATGCCGAACCCATCCACTTCCTCGTCGCAAAGGGCAGCAACATCAAATCGATCCAGGATCTTAAGGGCAAGAGGGTCTCTGTCGGAGCAGTCGGAAGCGGAACCGAAGTAACGGTGCGCACACTTCTTAAGGTAGCGGGACTTGACCCCGACAAGGACATCAAGCCGGAGAACCTTGGACTTTCCGACACAGCCGGAGCGTTTGCCGATAAGAACATCGACGCAGCACTCACAGTAGGAGCTCTTGGCATCGCCGGGGTCGTTGAGATCACCACACTTGGCACAGCAGAATTCCGCGACATTCCAGCAGACATAGTTGCAAAGCTTGGAAAAGAACTCCCCTACTACCTGCCATTCGATATCCCCGCAAACACCTACAAAGGCCAGACCACGCCCGTTAAGGCACTCGCAAGCTGGAACGTCCTCATCACAACCGAAAAGCTTGGAGATGAAGATGCTTACAAAATGACGAAGGCACTCTACGAGCACAAGCAGGATATCCTCAACATTTCGACAAGACTTGCTTCCATGTCTCCCGAGAACCTGAAGTATATCCAGGTCCCCCTCCACAAGGGATCACTGAAGTACTACAAGGAAATCGGAGCAGTAAAGTAGACAAAGCGCAAAATAGTATTATAAAGTGGGGGCATTTCGGTGCCCCCATAGCATTGATAAGCAGGAGGCAGTCTTTATGAGCGACGAAAATATTACCAAAAATGGCCAAAACCACAGTATCCTTGATGAAGTGTCAATGGATGAATCAAAGATAAACGAACTGATAGAAAAGTACGACGCTGAAAGCAGATACAGAAAACTTACAGGTCTCCAGGGCAAATTCATTACAGCATGGCTTTGTGCCATGTCCCTTTTCCATCTTTACACTGCGGGGATCGCAACCATGCCTATCACCATCCAGCGTGCTATCCACCTTACCTTTGCTATCGTTGCAGTTTACATTCTTTTTCCTGCAGGAAGAAAAGGATCGAAAACATCGACTCCGATATACGACTGGATACTTGCAGCCTTAGCCGGAGGAGTTATCGGATACATAATCTTCTTTTTTAACGATATCGCCAGGCGCGGAGCAGAGCCCCTTCCTTATGAAATATGGCTAGGCATTGCAGCAATAATATTGGTCCTTGAAGCAGGCAGAAGGGTAGTAGGAAACGTTTTGCCATGCATGAGCATTTTGTTCCTTCTTTACTGCCATTTTGGCTATATGGTTCCGGGAATGTTCCAGATAAGAGGATATACACTGAGCAGGATCATCCAGCACATGTACCTGACTCCTGAAGGGATTTTTGGATTAGCCCTTGGAGTCTCTGCTACATTTGTGATCGTCTTCATAATCTTTGGCGCATTCCTCTCTCAGAGCGGCGGAGCAAGGTTCTTCAACGAACTCGCTCTGGCTGTAGCAGGAGGGACCCCCGGAGGCCCCGCTAAGGTTGCGGTCGTGGCTTCAGGACTTCTTGGTACGATAAATGGTTCTTCGGTAGCGAACGTTGCAACAACAGGCACATTTACGATCCCACTTATGAAAAGGGTAGGATATCCACCGCACTATGCAGGTGCAGTCGAAGCATGTGCTTCTACCGGAGGACAGCTCATGCCGCCTATAATGGGAGCGGGCGCGTTCATAATGAGCGAATTCCTTGGCATCCCATACCTTACGATAGCAGCGGCTGCGATAATACCTGCTTTTATTTATTACACCGCGATATTCACTAACGTACACATAAGGGCGAGGAAAGAAAATTTCCAGGGACTTCCTGCAGATCAGCTCCCGGTAGTCAGAGAAGTAATGAGACGCGACGGGCATCTACTGGTTCCTGTCATAGTGATAATCGTGACGCTTCTGATGAAGTATACTCCCCTTCGTGCAGGGTTTATCGGTGTTGTTTCTGTCATTTTGGTAAGTTCGTTAAAACAGAACACCAGAATGGGAGTGAAAGACCTCATCAAAGCCCTTGAAGAAGGCGCTCGCGGTGCACTTGGCGTTGCTCTTGCATGTGCCCTGGTCGGATTCGTCGTCGGTACATCTTCGCTGACCTCACTGGGACTTACCATCTCCAATAACATAATAGACATTTCCGGCGGCAACCTTCTCCTTACCTTGATAATGGCAATGGTTGCATGTCTTGTGCTGGGTATGGGACTTCCAACGACAGCGAACTACATAGTCTGCAGCACAATAATCGCTCCAGCGCTTATTGGCATGAAGGTCCTTCCCCTTTCGGCACACCTTTTTGTTTTCTATTTCGGGATCATGGCCGACCTTACACCGCCGGTCTGCCTTGCAGCATTCACAGGAGCCGGCATAGCTGGAGCAAGCCCTTCAAAAACAGGCTTCACTGCCACTAAGATCGCTCTCTGCTCGTACATTATGCCCTACATGTTTGTCTACAATCCAATGATACTGCTCCAGAACGTAGTCCTTTACGAGCTGGTGATACTAGTGGTATCGGCGACCCTGGGTGTTGTAGTGCTTGCGGGAGCTTTTGAAGGATGGTTCTACCGCACGCTTAAAGTTTATGAGCGCCTTGTGATGTCGATATGTGCACTTGCGGCCATCCATCACAGTATGATGCTGAGCCTTATCGGAACGGCGGGAATAATCCTGGCTATCCTTTACCTGAGACAGACAAAGGGAGAGGCTGTTCTGGCAGACTAAGTTAAATTATTTAATGAATAGCGCTCCCTGTTCTAGGGGGCGCTTTTTTATTGTATACTTGGCGGCAGGAACGGGGGCCTGGTTGTGGATCCAAATTATCTGGTATTTTTTGCTGTAATAGGCGGCAGTGCCGTAGGCTACAAATCGGGTTTTCCCGCAGGGGCTCTTGTCGGAGGCCTGATAGTGGGGCTTATAATTAAAGCTGTGATGCACATGGGACTTGATGAGAAGATCGAGTGGCTTTCATGGATCTCACAAGCGCTCGTAGCCTATGTGCTTGTCAGGGGCAGTGACTTCTCCTCAATAGCCGAACTGCCAAAATATCTTCCGGCAGCAATGGCGTACAGTTTCTCGCTTCTTGCTTTTACCCTTGGTCTTGCCTGGATATTCTCCAAAATATGCAAAATGGATTTCCTAACCTCGCTTTTTGCGACGACCCCGGGCGGCCTGACGGGCATTGCAATAGTGGCTGTAGACATAGGCGCAGACCCAACTATATCGATACTGTTCAATATATGCAGGATCGTCACAATACTTGTCGTTGTCCCGATAATTGCCAATTTGATCGTAAAATATTGATAATGATATAGAGAAAACCACAAAAAGAGAGTTTCTCAGGAGAGGTAACAGAGATGAATAATAAGCAGTCCTTTATCTGGTCAGTACTTTCTTTATTCAGGAAGACAATACTTGTCCTGCCGCACACAACTGCGGTCATGCTTGGCGGTTGCGTCGGTGCGCTCATCCCGCTTTTTACGCATAAAAAACTAATGGAAGCCTCAAAACGCTGCGCAAGGATACTAAACATCCCTGAGAAAGAGGCCATGCGCATTGTAAGGGGAGCTTACAGAAACTTTGGGAAATCTACGGCTGAGTTCATCAGACTGCCTGTTATGCCATCAAAGCTGAACAAGATAGTGACAGTCTACGGTGAGGAAAATCTTCGCGAAGCCTATGATGCCGGCAAGGGCGTGCTGATCGTAACAGCGCACCTGGGGAACTGGGAGTATGCCGGAGCGTGGTGCGCTCAGAACGGATATCAGATCAACGGGTTGGGTACAGACCAGAGGGATGAGAGGATCACAAATCTGATAATGGAACTCAGAAATGCTGGGGGCATGAAGGCCCTGGGCAAGGCCTCTGATCTCAAGGCTATGATAAGAGCTCTCCAGGCAGGGGAGATCATCGCGATACCGGTCGACCAGGATGCCAAAAAGGCAGGAATAGTCTCCCCGTTCCTCGGTTATCCCGCAAGCACACCTGTAGGAATGGCCAAGCTTGCAGATAAGCTTGGCTGCGCTGTCGTCCCTGCATATTGCGTACGGTGGCTTGGGACGGAAAAGCTCGAACTTCATTTCAATCCCGCCCTTAAGGGCAGGGAAGGAAAACCATACGGGAAAGACCTTCAGGAAAGCATAGATGACTGCAATGAGCTTATATCCGGGTGGATCAGAAAATATCCTGACCAGTGGATGTGGATGTACCCCAGATGGGAATCTGTTGAGAGGGGCGATTTCGATTAAGTGCGGTATAGATCCCGGCCGTCATAAGATAGGGGTGGCCTTCGCCGAATCAGGCACGCTGCTCTTCTCTGCGATAGTACCAAAATCCCAAGAGGCCATCCTTTCAGGTGCTTTGAGGGAGGGGAACTGGTCTCTGCTAGGGCGTTGGAGAAAAGAAGGGGACCTTGGGGCTGTCGAGGGAAAGACGGTCGAGAAGATATATATAGGCAACGGCACATCTTCGGATGACCTAATAAAGCTGCTAAATGGGGCCTGTGATATCGAATCGGCCGACGAATACGGTACTACGCTTAAGGGACGTGAGATATACTGGAGGCTTCATCCCCCTAAAGGGCTTTGGAGACTTATTCCGACCTCACTCAGGACTCCTCCGAGGGATATCGACGATCTTGCCGCATGGGCGATAATAAAATAATGCCCGCAATTTTTCTCCCACGTCAATGGGATAAAAAATGCGGGCTGACTTCCGAAACAGGTCTTTGGGTTATTTTTTCTTCTTCTTGTCCTCTTCTTTTTTTGTCTTTTCCAGCTTTGCGAGAACGTCCCTGTATCCGTCTGATCCGTATTCAACAAACTTCTTGACCCTGCTGATCGTCGCAGTGCTTGCTCCGGTCGCCTGTACTATCTGGGGATAAGACATCCCTTTCAGAAGCAGGCTTGCAACCTGGAGTCTCTGTGCGAAAGCCCTTATCTCGGAAAAGGTGGCCACATCCTCCAGGAAACGATAGGCTTCCTCTCTGTCTGTTATCGCCACTATCGAGTCGCAAAGCTGGTCGGTGAACTCATCTTTCCACTCTAAAGCCATGAACAATACCTCCCTATAGTAATGTGCTAAATACCTGCAGTATTCGCCTTAAGAATACGATAAAATGGTAAATTGTCAAGGGAAACAAATATTTCTGACAAGTTGTTCTAAATGCAGAGATAAATGTTACAATAGCCTGCACAGCGTTCTGCTGTGCGACGATAATACTGGAAGGAACAACAATGGAGGTAACCGGATGGCTAAGAACATAACACCCAAAGAACAGGATTTTTCACAGTGGTACCTTGACGTGATACGTGCCGCAGAGCTGGCTGACTATGCGCCTGTACGCGGCTGTATGGTCGTCCGACCTACCGGTTACTCAGTATGGGAACTCATCCAGAAGCATTTTGACGAGGCTTTCAAAGAAACCGGTCATGTTAATGCATCCTTCCCTCTCCTTATTCCTAAATCATTCCTGGAAAAAGAAGCGGAACATGTGGAAGGCTTTGCTCCCGAGTGCGCGGTCGTTACTCATGCAGGGGGAGAAGAGCTTGAAGAACCTCTGATAATACGGCCTACTTCGGAAACAGTAATAGGACATATGTACAGCAAATGGGTCCAGTCCTGGCGTGATCTGCCAATATTGATCAACCAGTGGTGCAACGTAATGCGCTGGGAGAAGAGGCCCCGGCTTTTCCTCCGGACCTCCGAATTCCTCTGGCAGGAAGGCCATACCGCTCATGCGACAAAAGAGGAAGCGGTAGACGAGACCCTGCTCATGCTCGAGGTCTACAGAAGGATAATGGTGGAGGAGCTTGCACTGCCGGTCATACCAGGAGAGAAGACTGAGGGTGAACGGTTCCCGGGTGCGGACAACACATACACATGTGAGACCATGATGAGCGACAAAAAAGCGCTTCAGGCGGGTACGAGCCATTATCTGGGCCAGAATTTCGCAAAGGCATTCGACATAAAGTTCCAGAATAAAAACGGAGAGATGGACTTTGCACATACGACCAGCTGGGGAGTATCGATGCGCCTTATCGGCGCACTGATCATGACCCACTCTGACAACGACGGTCTTGTTCTGCCGCCGAGGGTAGCTCCGACCAAGGCTGTCATTATACCCATCTCTACAGATGCGGCAAAATTCGACGAGATCATAGTACCCAAGGCCAAAGAACTCCAGTCTGCGCTGAACAAGATCCTTTGCGGACGCTTTGTCCGGGTCGACACTCAGCAACATCTTCGCCCGGGCGACAGGTTTTTCTTCCATCTCCAGAAGGGCGTACCGCTTCGCCTGGAGCTCGGAGAGAAGGAATATGCGGCCGGAAAGGTCAAAGTAGTTCGCAGGGACACCGGAGAGAAGGTCGATATTGTTTGGGAAGATCTTGAAAAACGCATCCCGGAACTTCTTGACGATATTCAGAAAAACCTCTTTGACAAGGCGCTGAAGTTCAGGCAGGAGAACACATTCCATGCGTCAGGCATGGCTGAGTTCAAGGAGATCCTGGAGACTAAGGGAGGCTTCGTCGAGGTATTCTTCGAGGGAAGCAAAGAGGATGAAAAGGCCATCAAGGAAGCGACAGGCGCGACACCGAGATGCTACCCGCTCGAGTACTCTGACGAGAGAGGCAGATG
>DCEE01000010.1 GCA_002316795.1 Synergistaceae bacterium UBA1037 | reverse complement strand
AGCGAAAAACAGAGGGAAAAGGTCGACCTCATGATATTCCTTACCCCCTATATACTCGAGGATCCGAAGGCTGCCTCCAGTATGACAACTTCGATAATAAGCGACGGACAGCAGTTAAGCACCGCAGAGATCGGTACACTGATGAAGAACCACGAGGGCTACCAGAAATCGATAGAGAACGAGGGAGTTACGAAGGAGATGCTGGATCCGCGCAATATCCTTAGCGGAGACAAGCAGGAAGAGAAGAAGGGCGACTGGAAGTCAAGGTACAACGAGCTGGTGAAAGAGATGGAAGCAAAGGATAAGGACAAGGGAAAATGACGCTCAAGCCGATGCCCTCACCCGAAGAGATCCTGGAGCTTATCCCCTCAGGGATAAGTCTGGACACTCTTCGCGACAAGGGGATGATACCGCTGAAAAAGTCGGGCGGGGTCATGACTGTAGGCCTTTCGGACCTCTCGGCCTTTTCAGAAGCCCAGCTCATAGCATCAAAAGCAGGCATGCCCTGCGAGACAGAGATATATCCGGCATCTGAAATACAGCATATCATAAGGAGCCTTTACGACATAAAAAGCGGCATCGTTATGGATACGCTCAGCTCAATAGAAGAGGTGAACGACCTTTCAGAGCTGGTCCGTCAGGAAGTTATGAGCGATACCGTGGACGCTCCTGTCATAAGACTTGTAAACGGACTGATAGTTGAATCGCTGAAGGAAAGGGCGACAGACATACACATAGAGCCCTATGAAGACAGGGTCACTGTCAGATACAGGATAGACGGCGTGCTTCACGACAAATACAGCCTCTCCAAAGGACACCAGGCACCTGTCACAAGCAGAGTCAAAGTTATGGCGAACCTTGACATAGCTGAGAGGTTCGTCCCTCAGGACGGAAGGATAGGGATAAGCCTGGGGGAGAGAATGGTCGACATAAGGGTCAGCTCACTTCCGACTCAGCATGGAGAGAGGATCGTAATGAGACTTCTTGACAGGGCAAGAGGACTTCTGTCGCTTGAGGAGCTTGGCATGAAGCCGGATGAAAGAAAAAGGCTGGACGACCTGATAAGACGGCCCAACGGCATGATACTCTTCACCGGACCTACCGGTTCAGGCAAAAGCACGAGCCTTTACGCTATCCTCCAGGCCCTTGCAAGACCCGAGGTAAACATCATAACCGTGGAAGACCCCATTGAATATGACCTGCCCGGTGTCGGACAGGTCCAGGTAAACGATAGGGCCGGACTTACCTTTTCTGCCTCGCTGAGGTCGATACTGCGCCAGGACCCCGACATCATAATGATCGGAGAAATGCGGGACTTCGACACAGCCCATATAGGCATACAGTCTTCCCTTACCGGACACCTGGTGCTCTCGACGCTGCACACCAACGATTCCATAAGCGCTGTAACAAGGCTTACCGATATGGGGATCGAACCGTACCTGGTTTCAGGTTCCCTGCTGGGGATCGTAGCCCAGAGGCTGGTAAGGAGGATCTGCCCCCATTGCAGGGAAGAGGTCCCCGCTTCGGGAGTTATTCTTGAACACGGAATAAAAAAGGCATGGCGGGGCAGAGGATGCGAAAAGTGCAAAAACACCGGATATATCGGACGTTTCGGCCTTTATGAGCAATTTGACGTCACACCGGAGATACAGGCAGCAATAGCGGAAAAAGCCCCTTCTTCAGAACTGCGCAGACTGGCACGGACGAATGGTTTCTTCACCCTTCTCGAACTGGGCGTAAAAGCAGTGGCAAACGGCGAAACGACCCCCGAAGAAATGCTGCGGGTAGTCGGAGAGGTGTAAGAATTGCCCCTTTTCAAAGCTGAGGTATACACGGCAGACGGCCGTCAAAAAGAGCTCCGGAAAGAGGCAGCAGGTGAAAATGAGCTTCTCAGGGAGCTTATATCCGATGGACTGACCGTAATAAATATAAAAGAGGAAAACAGCAGAAGTCTCAATATTTTCTCAGGGCGCAGGAAAAAAGCGAAGCAGATCAGACTGGAGGATCAGCATCTCTTCTGCATCACACTCTCTTCCTACATCAAAAGCGGACTTTCGATCACTGAAGTACTCAGGCTGCTGCAAAGACAGACGAGAAACAAATACCTCAGGCCCGTTTACACTGAGCTTAGGGAATCTGTCGAGGGCGGCCGCTCACTTGCAGCTTCAATGCGTGTCGCAGGGGTCTTCAGGGAGAGCCTGGTCGGGATGGTCGAATCAGGGGAAAGATCCGCATCCCTTCCCGACATACTGGAAAAAGCTGCGGAACTAATACACAACGAGATCCATCTGCGAAGGAAGCTTCGTTCCTCGCTTACATATCCGCTTCTGATGTTCATCGTAGGAATGGCAGTGGCAGTCTTTCTGCTTACCTTTGTGGTCCCGAGGCTGACAGTGCTCGTAATTGATTCGGGAGCCGAACTTCCCTTTGTGACCCGTCTTTTGATCCTCATATCCGATGCTGTAAGGGTGGGCTTTATTCCATTCCTGGCAGCTCTGCTGATCGTTTTTATATTCTTGCGCAAAAGCGGTAGAAGCATTTCCATCCCTATATTCAGAGAGATAAAAGAAAACATTGCATTCTCAATGATATTTTCACAGACCGGAACGCTTCTGAGATCCGGCTTGCCGCTTATCCTGGCGCTTAAGCTCACAGAACCGCTGGATCCCGTTAAGGGCAGGCTACAGACTGTGCAGGAGCACATAAAAAAAGGATACAGGTTTTCGCAGGGACTTGAAAAAGAGGGTTCCTTCCCCGAGGAGATAGTTTCAGTGGTAAGGGTGAGCGAAAACGGGAGGGATCTTTCCGACGGCCTGATCCGCCTGGGGAGCAACTGCTGGGACATCGCCCAGTCATCGATGCAAAAATACGCTGAGCTTGCAGAGCCAATAATAATACTTGTGATGGGTTTTCTTGTGGGATTCGTAGTTATAGCAGTGCTTCTGCCGATATTTGACCTTTCGACACTTGCAACGAGATAATAATTATCTGAGAGCACTAAGGGGATCGACCGGGAAGCTGTCCTTTCTTACCTCAAAGTGAAGGTGACTGCCTGTTGATTTTCCTGTGCTTCCGACATACGAAATGAGTTGGCCCGAATATACGGGATCTCCTTTTTGTACAGCCAGTTCGCTGCAGTGTCCGTAAAGGGTCGTGACCCCGTCTGCGTGATCCACAACAACTGTTTTGCCGTACCCTCCCATCCATCCTGAATAGGCGACTACGCCATCCATGGCTGAAACTATCGCCCTCCCGTATGGAGCCACTATGTCCAGGCCTGAGTGGAAACTGCCTGCTGAGGCATAAGAGTGGCCTCTCCAGCCAAAAAGGCTGGAAACTCTTCCCCTGACAGGCCAAATAAGGATATTTCGCAGCAGGTGCTCTCTTCCGGATGCGATCTTGACCATTCCGGTTTCTGTCTCTATTACCGCGGCATAATTTGCACCGGGCAAAAATACCTCTCTGCCTGAAGGAAGCGGCGAATCCTGGTCGATCCCATTGGCGGCACAGACCTGATCTGTTTTCGTGCCATAGAGGGAAGAAAGCTTTTTGATGCTTTCCCCTTCCCGGACTTTGACAAAGATCCCATCTCTGTCAGGTATCCTCAGAACTGTACCCGGCAAAAGGCTGCTGATTTTTTCCGGACTGTTTGACCCCAGTATCGTATCGGCGCTCAGGCCGAACATTTCAGCGATCGACCAGAGCGTATCCCCCTCTATTACTATATACGCGGTCACAGAGATCAGTTTTTTCTGCATTAAAAATTCTGCTTCACGTTTTTTCATTTCTTTGACGAAGGATGCAGTCTCTTCAATGTGCTCCCTG
>DCEE01000021.1 GCA_002316795.1 Synergistaceae bacterium UBA1037 | reverse complement strand
ACCTTCTGCAGGTAAGGAGGAGTTTAAAATGAATAATGACTTAGGCAAGATAGCGATCCTCTGCTGGGAAGCAGGGCAAGTTCCAAGAGGGTTAGTTCAGCTGGAAACATTGCCCGGCAACAGCACAAATCCAAAGTCCTATGCATTTCCGGTACGTTTCAACAGGATCAAGGGAGCCAATATCCATACAGTTCTTGAGCGTCCCAGCGAAGATGTACTGAAAAATATGATAATAGAATCGAAAAAGATGATATCAGAGGGGATCGAGGCAATAACGACCAGTTGCGGGTTCAATGCCATATTCCAAAAAGAGCTTGCATCGTCTCTTGATGTACCGGTATTTACGTCAAGCCTCCTTCAGGTGCCGTTGGTACATAAGATGCTCGGACCAGACAGATCAATAGCTGTCATTACCGCTAAAAAGAGTGCGCTGAAGCTTGAGCACCTCAGGGCCGCAGGCATTACAGCCGATATCAGACTTAACATTTCAGGGATGGAAAATTCGCCGGAGTGGAACAAGATCTTCACAGCGCCTGATGACGATGTTGATCTTGATGTTATAGCAGACGATGTCATCGGTACGGCAAAAGAAGCAGTATCCCAGGATAAAAGTATTGGAGCTTTCGTCCTTGAGTGTACAGATCTGCCGCCATTTTCTGAACCGATAAGGCAGGAACTTCACCTTCCGGTATTTGATTTTGTTACACTCATTGAATTTGTAGCCCGTTCGATCGGTGTAGTTAAACCGTTTTATGTTCACTAGTTTTTAGCAGTTATCAATTTAATGGAGGCGTATCAATATGAAGACAGTTTTGCTTTTAGGAGCAGGGCGCATTTCAGGGCCCTTTATCGATTATCTTGACAGGAAATGCCAGTGTAAGATTGTTGCTGCTGACCTTTCGGAGGAAAATCTTAATTATGCCAAAAAGTTTACTGCCTGTTCCGATATTGTAAAAGTAAACGCAGGCAACGAAGCTTCGGTCCTCATAGATGAATATAAACCGGACATAGTAGTCAACTTCCTTCCGCCTGAATATATGTCAAGGGTGTCGAAAATATGTCTGGACAAAAAAGTCCATATGGTTCATCCAGCATATATTGATGAGGATACCGTAAGACTCGCTGACAGTATCAAAAAAGAGGGACTAATTTTTGTTGTGGAGCTAGGTCTGGATCCAGGCATTGATCACATGTCCGCGGCAAAGACGATAGATCACATACACAGTAATAATGGAAAAGTTGTATCATTCCGCTCTCTCTGCGGTGCTCTGCCTGCCCCGGATGCGAATACTAACCCGTGGGGTTATAAACTTTCATGGTCTCCATCGAGTCTGATCGGTGCCAGCAAAAGGACTGCGAGAGTCCTTATTGACGAGAAAGAAATTCTTTGGCCTGATGGCGAGACCTATGAAAATGTCTTTCTGTATGATGTGCCGGATCTGGGTGTTTTTGAAGCATATGCCAATGCTGATTCTACTCTCTATAAAAAGGGTTACGGCATTCCTGAAGCAAAAACCATATACAGAGGCACTTTGCGTTACCCTGGATGGTGTGAAACTATATGTTACCTTAACAAGATCAAATTTTTTGAGACTGATGTAAGGCCAACAAAAGGAATGAGCATCGCACAATTTACTTCAATCCAGGCTGGATATCCAGGAGATCCGAGGGAAGCTCTTTGTAAACGTTTAGGTCTTGAGCCGTGGTCGTCCTTCATACTCCGTATGGAATGGCTTGGTTTTTTTGAGGATACAATCCTCCCGTTTGAGTCCTGTTCTCCAAGGGATGTCATTTCTTTGCTTTTCGATAAAAAACTGGTATTCGGTCCATCAGAAAGAGATATGGTAGTCCTATGCGATGAGGTTGTTGGGGAATACCCAGGTGGCAAAAGGAAACAATACAAATCAACATTGATAGATTTCGGTGTTCCTGGTCTCTGGACCTCTATTGCAAGGACGACCGGCGTACCTCCTGCAATAGCGGTCAGATTTATCCTTGAAGGTAAAATAAGTACCCCCGGTCTTCACGCTCCAATGTCCAAGGAAATATATGAACCTGTTCTAGAGGAGCTAAAGAATGAAGGTATAGTCCTCGAAGAGACCAAAGAATATGTCTGATTATTTGTTTGTAAATACCTTTAAGTATGTAACTTAGCGCTTTAGATTCATTCTTACTTAGCAAGGAAGTGGATGTTTTGAAAAACCCAGTGCTCAAGATTTATTGTGATCCAATATATGAAAATACTAGGAAAATTACACAACATGCAAAGAACTTAGGTGTTTGTGTATGGGGGGTAACAAAAGGACTTTGTGGATCTCCGGAACTTGCTAAACTTTTTATTGAAGGTGGTTGCGCTGGTCTTGCTGATAGTCGTTTAGACAATATTATAAAACAGAAAAGGATGGGCATAAAAGCAAAGTATATGCTTATACGTATTCCTATGCCTAGTGAGATATCAGATGTGGTGGAAATAACAGACTCTGCACTTGTCTCAGACGTTGATACAATAATTATGATAGAGCAGAAATGCAGTGCACTTAACAAAATTTATGATGTTATCTTAATGGTGGAAGTTGGAGATCTTCGTGAAGGAATTACAGAGGAAGCAATTTATAGTAATAAAGAAAACTTCAAAAGTCTTAAACAAGTCAGAATAGCTGGAGTTGGCGCAAATTTCGGCTGTTTTGGCGGGATACTCCCATCTCAAGAGAATCTTTCACACCTTATAAAATTTAAAAGAATGGTAGAAGAAATCATAGGATATAAATTAGAAAATATGTCCATAGGAGGAACTACTTGTATTCAAATGTTTTATGACGGTCTTTTACCAAAAGAAATTAATCAACTCCGGGTGGGTAGTGCAATGCTTCGTGGCTCGGTTGCTTGGGAACCTTTTAACTGGCTAAGGCAGGATACGCTTGAATTCAGTGCTGAATGGATAGAAGTTGCGCGAAAACCAAGTAAACCCTGGGGCATTGTGGATCTGGACGCCTTTGGTAAAATTCCTCATTTTGATGATAATGGTCTGCGACTAAGAGGAATATTAGGAGCAGGGAGGCAGGATATATATCCAGAAGGACTTCGTTCATTGAACCCTGGTGTCAGAGTTTTGGGTGCCTCCAGTGATCATTTAGTATGTGATATCGAAGAAGTGAGTAATACGCCCAAAATTGGCGATCTTGAGGCATTTCATGTTAATTATGCTGCCATGATGACGGCCGCAACTTCTCCCTATGTAGAAAAAATATATTGTTGATTTTCTCGTATAAGAATTTCATATTTTCCATAAATATAATGGGGAGATGGATGTTTTCTTTTAAATAATGTCAAAAAATTGGTGCATAATGTAATATTCTGAATATTATGGTATGATTTGCTCGTAACGGTTTTCATTATCTTATTCTAACAGGGAGATGATATTTGATATGAAGATCGGATGTCCAAAGGAGATCAAGAACCGCGAATACAGAGTGGGACTTACTCCGGCTGCTGCTTCAACCTATGTGGGCGCCGGCCATGAGGTCTTTGTCGAAAAAGGTGCGGGACTTCAGGCAGGCTTCAGTGACAGCGAATATATTTCTGCAGGCGCTAAGATCTTTGACTTGGCCGAACATATCTGGGAATCCGCGGATATGATCGTCAAAGTCAAGGAACCCCTCAAACCTGAATATGGCCTTATGAGGGAATCTCAAATCATTTTCACTTATTTTCATTTTGCTGCGTGCGAGGAGCTGACCAAGGCATGTCTTAAGTCAGGATCGACATGCGTTGCCTATGAACTTGTCTCAGAAGAATGGGGTCTTCCCCTCCTTCAGCCTATGAGTGAAGTTGCGGGAAGAATGTCTGTGATAATGGGAGCATATTATATGGGAAGGCCTTACGGCGGAAGCGGACTTCTTCCGATGGGAGTTCCGGGAGTTTCTCCTGCAAATGTATTTGTTATCGGCGGCGGCACTGTCGGAGTAAATGCGGCTAAGGTCGCATCCGGGCTTGGAGCCAAAGTTACGATAGCGGACATCAACCACAGAAAGCTCGCCTACCTGGCAGATGTAATGCCTTCTAACTGCGTCTCTGTCTACAGTGACTCGATGACCATTGCCAACACGATAAAAGAATCGGACCTTGTGATCGGAGCTGTCCTTCTGCCCGGCGGGGCAAAGGCGCCAAAGCTTGTAAAGAGGGAGCACCTCAAAACGATGCGGCCGGGATCCGTCTTTGTTGATGTGGCGATCGACCAGGGCGGGATAGGCGAGACCTCCCACCCTACCAGCCACGACGATCCCGTATTTATCGAAGAGGGCGTAGTCCATTACTGCGTTGCTAACATGCCGGGCGCATACGCAAGGACTTCGGCCATAGCCCTTTCAAATGCAACGGTCACTTACGGAGTGCAGATAGCATCTCAGGGGATCGTAAGGGCCTGTGAGGAAAACAGGGCTATCTGCAAGGGGCTGTCCATCCACAGGCACAGGCTTACTCTGCCTGTAGTAGCCGACACCTTCAAAATGGACCAAGAATATACGGAGGCTCTAGCCGCATTGAAGCTGTGAGGTATTGACCTTTAGTGCTGATTCAACAATAGTTGTACAAAGAATAAAACAGAGGGCGAAACTTCTTCTTGGTTTCGCCCTCTGTTTTATAAAGTTTGATCACATCCATCTCTTAAGGTTTGAGAGGAAAAGTTTGTGTACATGCTTTGAAACCGGTCCGGGGTGCCCGTTTCCTATAGTCTGGTCACCGACGCTTATCACCGGAAGGACCTCTTTGATAGATCCTGAGATGAATGCTTCTTCCGCCTGTGAAAGTTCGCTTTCAAGAGGACACCTTTCCTCGACAGTGAAGTTGTTTTCTTTCAGCAGGGTGATCAATATTTCCCTCGTTATGCCCCTGAGGACCTTTCCGACCGGAGCAGTAACTATCTTTCCGTCCTTGCAGAGAAAAAAGCTGCTGGCCGTGGCTTCCGTTATCTCTCCGTTGACTATGTAGAGGGCCTCAAACTCGTTTGGTTTTGCCCCTATCATCGGGACATATCCTGTCAGGTAGTTTGTGCTCTTTGTCTCGGGAAAGGGCCGTTGCGAGTAGACCGGCCTCAGTGCTACTCCTCTGTTAAGTTCTTCCTGGGTCATCACGTGGGCTTCTTCAAAAATCACAAAAAAATCAGGCTCCGGAAAATGGCCGTGATCATTAAACCTTCCTCCGGTAATGTATGGTTTTATTACCAGGTCCTTATCGGGGAGTGAATCGCGGCAAACTCCTCTTTTAATGATATCGGGAAGTTCCCTGATTATTGCTTCCGCCTCTATGCCGCACCTCTTTGCGCTCTCGCTCAGCCGGTCGATATGCTCGTTGAGAGCGAATATATTTTTCCCGTATGTCCTTATTGAATCAAAAACGCCTATCCCGCGAAGAATAGCGAGGTCTGTAACAGGGATGCGGCATTCCTCCAATGGCATGAACGAACCCCTGTAGAAGCAAATAGACATAAGCACCAATCCCTTCATAACATATATCCCATCGTACTTCCGACTTAGGAACATTATCACTCAACGAAATAAATTGCAATCGAAAATAGTGAGGACTATAATTCATCAAATAAATTCGTTTGAGGAGTGTTCTTAATGTCAGAAAAGATACTGGGGGTCCTTGGCGGCATGGGACCTGCCGCTTCGGCGGAATTTTTGAAGATACTCGCGGAAAAATATCCTGCCGAAAAAGATCAGGACCACCCTGTCGTATATATGATATCGGACCCGAAGATACCCGACCGGGGAAGCGCGATCGAGGGAAAGGGGGAAGACCCTTCACCATACATAATAAACGATCTGGAAAAGCTGATCGGATGGGGTGCGGGGTTGCTTGCGGTACCATGCAACACTGCCCATTACTTTATCGACAGATTCAGGGACCGGATAGGAGTCCCGATCGTTCATATAATCGAGGCCACAGTGGAAGCTTCGATGGAGAGGTCAGCAGGGGGCGCCTGGATGATATCGACGATAGGCACGGCAAGGTCGGGACTTTACCAGAAAGCGGCTGCCGACAGGGGATACCGCCTTGTGATACCGCCTGAAGATGTGCAGAGAGAGATCCAGGAGGCGATAGTCTTCGTCAAGTCAGGAAAGATGGAGAGTGCGGCACGGGCGATAGAAAGGGCCGTAAAAAAACTATGGGAGATCGAAGATCTGCCAATTGTCACCGCGTGCACAGAACTGCCGCTCGCATACGATGCGTCGGATCTTCCAACGGAGAAAAACATATCGAGCCTTGACGCGCTTGCCGAAGCCTGCATCAGGGCCCTGACGGAATAAAACATGCCTTTGGGGCACGGTCGTTACTGTGCCCCGCTTGACCGCGTCCAATATAAAATTTTCCTCAATAGGTAATTTTACTGATTGAAGCAAAAACCAAAAGAGATAATATCTTAATTAAGTTATTAAGGTATTTGAATACCTTAATTAAGGTTGGTGAAAATGCATGGCGAAAGTAGCGGGTTTCAGCGAGGCAACATACATAGGGCTTCATGCAATGGTCCTGATCTCACAGAAAGATGGCGAAAGGATATCTATAAGAGAAATGGCAGAGACGATCTGCGTCTCGGAGGCACATCTTGCTAAGGTTGTTTTGAGACTGGCCCATACCGGACTAATCAGTACAACAAGAGGCCCGGGCGGCGGTGCGGTCCTTGCCAAAAAGCCAAAAGAGATAAGCTTTTTGGACATCGTCGAAGCAATAGAAGGTCCATTGGAAAATTCGAAATGCGTTTTTGGAAAAAGCAAGTGCTCTCGTGAGGGATGCATATTCGGGGATTTCCTCGTAAAGATGACCAAAGAAGCAAAAGAGTGGCTTAGATCTAAAACATTGGATGAATTTTAAAAATAGAAATTAATTCTGAGGAGGAAAAAAAATGAGAAAGATAATCAAGATCGACGAGGAAAAATGTGACGGATGCGGACTTTGTGCAGATGCTTGCCACGAAGGTGCGATAGTTATAGAGAACGGCAAGGCAAAATTAATAAGCGACAGCTACTGTGACGGCCTTGGAGACTGTATCGGGGAGTGTCCTCAGGGCGCAATCTCCTTTGAAATGAGAGAAGCTGCTGCCTACGACGAAGCAGCTGTTAAGGCGAGGATGGCAGCCAGAAAGAAAGAACCCTGCAGCGGGACCCTTCCCTGCGGGTGTCCCGGAAGCATGGCTAAAGAACTGAAGTCAGACAAGCCTGTACAGAAAGAAGAAAAAACTTCATGCAGGCAGGAGTCTGAACTCCGTAACTGGCCTGTACAGCTCTCCCTGGTGCCTGTTCAGGCACCATACCTTGAAGGGGCAAAACTTCTTTTGGCAGCAGATTGTACAGCATTTGCATGCCCCAACTTCCACAAGGACCTTCTTCCGGGCAAGGTGTGCCTCGTAGGATGCCCGAAACTGGACGAGGTAGAGCCATATATTGAAAAACTTGCACAGATCATAAAGCTGAACGGGATTGAAGAGATCGACGTGGCATACATGGAAGTTCCCTGCTGCGGCGGACTTGTCAAACTTGTTGACACCGCGGTAAAGAAATCAGGCCAAGCTGTGACTTTGAAACTTATCAAACTTTCGATGACAGGCAAGTTTCTTGAGGTAAGGCAGATATTCCCGAACTAGGGAATTTATTTTACATCGCCGGGATATCGGCAGAATAATTAAGGAGAGTGACTTCGATGTTTTGTTATCAGTGTGAACAGGCAGCAAAGGGTACAGGATGCACAGCAATGGGAGTATGCGGCAAAGATCCGCAGACAGCGGCACTTCAGGACCTTCTTCTTTATGAGACGATGGTTCTTTCAAAAGCAGCACTTGAATCAGGAGACAGTTCCGACGAAGTGTCCAAGATGGTCATCGAAAACTTATTTACGACAGTAACAAATGTAAACTTCGATCCCGAAACTCTTGCAGAGATGGTCAGAAATACAAGAAAGGCAACAGACGAGTTTGCCGGCGGATGCTCATGCTGCTGCGGATGTGGAGCTTCAGAAGAGCCTACGACCGACGAATTGGTCGAAGAGGGACAAGAGTACTCACCCCAGGCCGACATCGACAAGTACGGCGCAGACCTTGGCGGCCTCAAATGGCTTGCAGTATATGGACTTAAGGGCGTCGCCGCTTATGCCGACCACGCATGGATCCTTGGCCAGAAGGACAGGGAAGTCAACAAGTTCTTCCTGGAAGCAATGTCAGAACTCCTAAACGAGGATATTACAGTTGATTCAATGCTTGCGCTCAACCTCAAAATTGGCGAAGTCAATCTCAGAGTGATGGAAATGCTTGATGCAGCCAATACCGGAACATACGGACATCCCGAACCTACTATGGTCAGAGTGACCCCCGTGAAGGGCAAAGCTATCCTTGTCTCAGGACACGACCTTGGCGATCTTGAAGAGTTGCTGAAGCAGACAGAGGGCAAGGGTATCAACGTCTATACGCACGGTGAGATGCTTCCCTGCAATGCTTATCCTGAACTTAAGAAATACCCCCATCTCGTTGGCAACTACGGCGGAGCATGGCAGGATCAGCAGAAGGAATTCGACGAATTCCCCGGTGCGATCCTTATGACGACCAACTGCATCCAGAAGCCCAGGGAGAGTTACATGGCAAGGATCTTCACATGTGGACTTGTCCAGTGGCCCGGAGCAGTACACGTTGAGAACAGGGATTTCGCTCCTGTGATAAAGGCAGCGCTTGAGGCTCCCGGATTCACGGAAGATGCCCCTGAGAAGAGGATCATGATAGGGTTTGCCCGCAATTCAGTCCTTGGTGCCGCAGGCAAAGTTGTGGAACTTGTCAATGCAGGAAAGATCCGCCACTTCTTCCTTGTCGGAGGATGCGA
>DCEE01000047.1:30865-61824 GCA_002316795.1 Synergistaceae bacterium UBA1037 | reverse complement strand
TACTGAGATCATAGACTAGCAGCCCCAGGAGGGGAATATTTTGGCAAAAAAAATCCGTATTAAACTAAAAGCCTTTGACCACCGTGTACTCGACGCCTCTGCGACACAGATCGCCGAGACGGCTGAGCGCACAGGTGCGAGAGTGTCCGGGCCGGTACCTCTTCCGACAGAGATCAAAAAGTTCGATATCCTCATGTCCCCCCACGTTGACAAGGACGCACGCGAACAGTTTGAGATCAGGACACACAAGCGTCTGATAGATATAGTCGATCCGACACAGAAGACAATGGAAGCACTTATGGAGCTTAACCTGCCTTCCGGTGTCGATATACAGATCAAACTGTAGAGGTTTGGTCTGAAAGGAGTGAAACGCTAATGAGCATGGGGATTCTGGGCCGCAAGGTAGGGATGACCCAGGTCTTCGACGAAGAAGGCAAGGCAGTGCCCGTAACAGTTATTGAGGCAGGACCTTGCTCCATCGTTGAAATCCGGACACCTGAAAAAAACAGTTACAGCGCAGTGCAGCTCGGTTTCGGAGAAGTCAGGCCCGCTAAGGTGAACAAGCCAATGAAGGGCTACTTTGAGAAGCAGGGCACGACACCCAGGCGCTGGCTGAGGGAGTTCCGCGTTGAGAATACCGCGGACTACCAGGTGGGACAGGAGATCACCGTTTCTCTGTTCCAGAACGGCGAAATTGTTGATGTTACAGGCATCAGCAAAGGTAAGGGGACCGCAGGCGTCATGAAACGCCATGGCTTTGGCGGCGGAGCAGGAAGCCACGGTGCTTCCGTCAACCATCGTCATCCCGGTTCCATCGGATGCAGCAGTTATCCCGGCCGCGTTATCAAGGGCCGGAGGATGGCGGGTCACATGGGAAGCGAGCGCGTAACCACCAAAAATCTTACGGTTTTTGCAGTGGACGAGGAGAACAGCCTTATACTCATCAAAGGTTCTGTTCCCGGAGCGCGCGACAGCCTCGTAATGATCCGTAAAACAGCGTAAGTAGGGAGGCAGAAGACAATGCCTGTTGTAAAAGAAGTCAATTTTAAAGGCGAGGTAATCGGAGACTTTGAGCTCTCGGATGCCGTCTTCGGAGCCCCTGTCCATGTGCCGGCTATGCATCAGGTAGTAGTTGCGCACCTGGCTAATTGCCGTGTAGGTACACACAACGCTAAAGACCGCGGAGATGTCCGCGGCGGCGGCAAAAAGCCCTGGAGACAGAAACACACGGGTCGTGCCCGCGCAGGCAGCTCACGTTCGCCCGTCTGGGTAGGCGGCGGTGTTGCTCATGGTCCGCACCCGAGAGACTATCATCAGAAGGTCAACAAGAAGGTCCGTCGTCTTGCCCTGTGCAGCGCCCTGACTCTCAAGGTCCAGGAAGAGAGCATGATGGTCCTTGATCGTTTTGACATGGATGCACCGAAGACAAAGATAATGCTCGATTTCCTCACCGCCATCGACAGCGGCAAGAAGCCCCTCTTTGTCCTTCATGAGACGAACATGGCAGTTGTCAAATCGGCTGCGAACATACCCGGAGCGGAAGTTCTGCATGTCGACAGCATCAACGTCTACGACCTTCTCAACCACGATCGGCTGATTGCGACTCCTGAGGCTGTCAAAAAGCTCGAGGAGGTGTTCGGTTAATGAACGCAGTAGCACATGATATTATTGTCCGCCCGATAATCACAGAAAAGACAAGCCGGTTGATGGAACTTGGACAGTACACATTTGAAGTGCTTCCCAAAGCGAACAAGATCGAGATACGCAAGGCTGTCGAGGAAGTTTTCAAAGTCAAAGTCGTAAGAGTAAATACGATCCAGGTCCGTTCCAAACCGAAGCGGATGGGTGCCTTTTTGGGTCGTTCACGTTCCTGGAAGAAAGCGGTAGTTACACTTGCAAAAGGCGAAAAGATCGCATTCTTCGAGGGCGCAAGCGCCTAGGCAGAAAGGGGTTAACCAGAGATGGGTATAAAGAAATTTCGTCCCACCACACCCAGCCGCCGCCACATGGCAACGCCTGACTATTCTGAAATCACGAAGGCAAAGCCGGAGCGGAGCCTGGTTGTAACGTTAAGCGAGAAATCGGGACGCAATAACAACGGACGCATTACGATGCGTCACCGCGGCGGCCGCGGAAGGATCAAGTATCGTATCATCGATTTCAAAAGGGACAAGCAGGGAGTACCCGGAAAAGTCGTCTCGATCGAGTACGATCCCAACCGTTCAGCCCGCATTGCGCTGATCTCTTATCTTGACGGAGAGAAACGCTATATTATCGCTCCTGTGGGACTTGCCGTAGGCGACAGCGTAGTCGCCGGCAAGGATTCCGACATTCGTCCCGGAAACGCGCTCAAACTTAGGGACATCCCCGTTGGTACGGTGATACACAACGTGGAACTTGAACCGGGGCGCGGCGGAGTACTCGTTCGTTCGGCAGGAGCATCAGCACAGCTTATGGCCAAAGAAGGCAAATATGCCTTTGTCCGTATGCCAAGCGGAGAACTGCGGCTAGTACTTCTTGAGTGCATGGCCACAGTAGGTCAGGTCGGAAACGAAGAGCATGAAAATGTGATTTACGGAAAAGCCGGAAGAACTCGTTGGCTTGGGATCCGTCCGCACGTTCGCGGCATGATCATGAACCCGGTAGATCATCCGATGGGCGGCGGAGAAGGAAAGAGCAAGTCACACAAGCATCCGGTATCCCCGTGGGGTACGCCGGCGAAGGGCTACCGCACCCGCAAGCGTAAGTCTTCGGACAAGTTCATTGTCCGCCGCCGTAAGAAGTAACCCGGGTTTGTAGGAGGGAATACAGAGATGGCTCGTTCACTTAAAAAGGGACCCTACGTAGATCCGAAACTTCTGCGTAGGATCGAGGACATGAACGAATCGGGGAAAAAGCTCGTTATCAAAAGCTGGTCACGCCGTTCAAGCGTTACTCCCGAAATGGTCGGTCATACGATAGCAGTACACAACGGCCGCATTCATGTACCTGTTTACATAAGCGACAATATGATTGGGCACAAGCTCGGCGAATTCGCACCGACCCGTAAGTTCGGCGGTCACGCCGGACAGGAACGCTCCACGAAAGTCAAGAAGTAGGAGGGGCAGGGTCATGGAAGTCAAGGCAACAGCCCAGCAGGTCCGTATATCAGCTACCAAAGTACGCCAGGTACTTGCTCTCATCAGGGGCAAAAAAGCTTCTGACGCTTTGCTGGTCCTTAAGTACACTCCCAACAAGGGGGCACGTGTAGCAGAAAAAGTCCTTAAGAGTGCGATAGCAAACGCTGAACACAATTACGGACTTGATATGGACAAACTCGTAGTTAAGGAAGTAATGGCGGATCAGGGAAGTTACATGAAGCGCTTCCGTCCTGTTTCAATGGGACGCGCGCATGCTTTCAGACACCATACGTGCCACGTTTCAGTGGTCGTATGTGAGAAATAAGGAGGGGTGACGGTGGGTCAGAAAGTTCACCCGGTAGGTTACAGGATTGGTGTCATCTACGATTGGGAATCCCGCTGGTACGCAGACGGAAAAAAATATGCCAAATACCTGCACAATGACCTCGAACTGAGGGAATGGATCAGGAAACGCTGGGATAAAGCAGGCGTAAGCCGTGTGGAGATCGAGCGTATTGGAAACGTCATGCGTTTTACAGTTTGGACCGCCCGGCCTGGTGTAGTTATCGGCAAGCAGGGTGCAGAGATACAGGCAGTTCGTGAGGAGCTCCAGGCTAAGACCGGAAGCCGGGTAATGATCAACATCCAGGAGATCAAGAACCCTGATGCGGAAGCACAGGTAGTGGCAGAGGGAGTCGCTGCGTCACTTGAGCGCAGGATCAGCTTCCGCCGCGCAATGAAACAGTCTATCTTCCGCTCGATGAAATCGGGCGCAAAAGGAATCAAGATCCAGTGCGCAGGCCGTCTCGGCGGAGCTGAGATCGCTCGCACGGAATGGTATCTTGAAGGACAGCTGCCGCTTTCGACACTCAGGGCGGACATCGACTACGGTTTCGCCGAAGCTCATACGATCTACGGCGTCATCGGCATCAAAGTCTGGATCTACAAAGGCGAAGTAATGGAGCGCAAACCTGTAATGGAAGCCGTTCCTGCTCATCAGGAGAGGGGGTAACATCTGATGCTTTCTCCGAAAAGAGTCAAGTACCGCAAGCCTCACCTTACACCCCTCCGCGGATATGCAAAGGGAGCAACGAAGGTGGATTTCGGCGAATTTGGGCTTCAGGCGTGTGAGAACGGCTGGATCACCGCCCGTCAGATCGAGGCTGTCCGTGTTGCGATCAGCCGCAAGATGAAAAAAGGCGGAAAGATATGGATCAGGATCTTCCCCGATCGCCCGGTAACGGAAAAGCCTCTTGAAACACGTATGGGTAAGGGTAAGGGAAACGTCGAATACTGGACCGCTGCAGTAAAGCGCGGCCGTGTGATGTTTGAAATAGCAGGTGTGCCCCGTGAGACAGCCGAAGAGGCTTTCCGCACGGCATCCTTCAAACTGCCCATCAAGGTAAAAATGTTAGCCCGAGAGGGAGCAGGTGAATAGTATGGATCCCAAGGAACTTAGAGATCTCAGCATATCTGAGCTTAACGACAAACACAGACAGTATAAGGAAGAGCTGTTCAACCTCCGTTTCCAGAACGCCATAGGACAGTTGAACAACTCAGGCCGTATCAGAGAGGTCAAAAAGACAATTGCCCGCGTACTGACGGTAATCACCGAAAAGGAAAAGGGTATCGATCGTTCAGGAGCAAGGAGGTAGCCGGAGATGGAATCAAAGAAGATCAATCGCAAAGTCCGCACCGGCGTGGTGGTCAGCGACAAAATGGAAAAGACTATAGTTGTTCGCGTAGACCGTATGGCAAAGCATTCACTTTATGGCAAACCGGTCCTCCGGTCCAAAAAGTTTATGGCTCATGACGAGGCCAACGACTGCCGCATTGGCGACAAGGTAATGATAGCGGAAACACGCCCTCTCAGCGCGCACAAACGCTGGGAAGTAGCGCAGATAATCGAAAGAGCTCCCGTACTGGGCGCAAAACCGGAAGACGAGGAGGCATTGTAAGTTATGATCCAGCTTCGTACAGTGCTAAACGTGGCCGACAATTCAGGCGCAAAGAAGATCCTCTGCATCCAGGTCAAAGGCGGCAGCTTTCATAAGACAGGTACGGTGGGCGATGTCATAGTCGCCTCGGTCCGTGAGGCCACACCGAATGCCAACATCAAAAAAGGCGACGTAGTAAAGGCAGTCATCGTCAGGACGAAAAAAGAGATCCGCCGCAAGGACGGATCGTATGTTCGCTTCGATGACAACGCCGCAGTCGTCATCGACAACAACGGAGATCCCAAGGGAACCCGTATATTTGGTCCTGTAGCCCGGGAACTTAGAGAGAAGAAATACATGCGAATAGTCTCTCTTGCTCCCGAGGTAGTGTAGGGGGTAACAGCTCATGTCCAAGATGAGAATCAAAAAAGGGGATCGTGTCCGTGTCGTTTCCGGGAAGGATGCCGGCAAAGAGGGCAAAGTCCTCCGCAGGGATCTTCAGAAAGACACTATAGTCATCGAGAACGTCAACATGGTGACCAAAAGCGCACGTCCGACACAAAAGGATCCGCGCGGCGGATTTGTCAAAAAGGAAGCGCCCCTGCATGCATGCAAAGTAATGCTCGTGTGCCCCTCCTGCGGCAAACCTACGCGTGTAAGCCGCGCCTATCTTGACAGCGGCAAAAAAGTCCGCGTCTGCAAGCAGTGCGGCGAGATAGTCGACAAGGTCTAAGGAGGGACAACTATGACACCGCGTCTTTTGACAAAGTACAGTGAGGACGTCCTTCCGAAGCTGAAAGAACAGTTCGGATACAAGAACGTCATGGAGATCCCCCGCCTGGTAAAGGTCGTCATCAATATCGGCGTAAACGAAGCAAAGCTGGACAATAAGTACATGGATGCTTCGATCAACGAGCTGACGATAATTTCCGGACAGAAACCCATGATGAAAAGGGCGAAAAAATCCATTGCGGGTTTCAAAGTCCGCGAAGGCATGCCGGTCGCGTGCTGCGTAACGCTGAGGGGCCCCAGGATGTGGGAATTTGTAGACCGCCTGATCAGCATAGCGCTTCCGCGTATCAAGGACTTCCAGGGTATATCAAAGAGGGGTTTTGACGGCAGGGGCAATTACAACCTCGGCCTGAAAGAGCAGCTCCTTTTCCCTGAAATAGACTACGATAAGGTAATTCGTCAGCGCGGAATGAATATCACGTTCGTTACGACCGCGAAGGCGGATGAGGAAGCCCAGGCTCTGTTGGCCGAACTGGGCATGCCCTTCGCCCGTTAGGAAGGAGTATACTTATGGCCCGTAAAAGCTTGGTAAACAAATCAAAGCTTGAACCGAAGTTCAAAGTGAGAAAGTATAACCGCTGCCCCCTGTGCGGACGTCCGCATGGGTATATAAGAAAGTTCGACATGTGCCGCTGCTGTTTCCGCAAGCTTGCGCGCGAGGGCAAGATCCCTGGCGTAGTCAAGTCGAGCTGGTAGGCAAGTGGGCGTGGAAGGGAGGATCCTTTAATGCATATTACCGATCCTGTCGCGGATATGCTCACACGCATTAGGAATGCGAACGTTGTCTATCATGAAATGGTGGACATGCCTCTTAGCAAGATGCGCCTCGAAATGGCGCGCATCCTTAAAGAGGAAGGCTATATCCGCAACTACAAGACGATCAATGATTCAAAGCAGCCGATGCCCATACTCAGGGTGACCATGAACTATGGACCGGCGAAGGAACGCGTGATCCAGGGACTGCGCAGGATAAGCAAGCCCGGACGCCGTATTTACGTTGGCAAGGACGAGCTTCCCAAAGTAATGGGCGGCCTCGGGATCGCCATGATATCAACATCAGCAGGGCTTATGACCGACGCAGAAGCGCGCAAGCGCGGACTTGGCGGCGAAGTCGTATGCTATGTATGGTAATGGGGGTGGCATAGGTGTCTAGGATAGGACGTAAACCGATACCGCTTCCAAAGGGAGTAGAAGTGAAGATCGACGGCAGCCGCGTCTCCGTAAAGGGTTCCAAAGGTATCCTTGAGATGGATGTGATGCCTCAGATCAAAGTTGAACAGGAAGATGCGAAACTGGTCGTTACCCGCGAGAGCGAAATAAAGACAGTCCGCGCCGCACACGGTATGACAAGGGCGATCCTGAACAACATGGTTACCGGGGTAAGCAGCGGGTTTGAAAAAGTACTTGAGATCGTCGGAGTCGGCTACCGCGCTCAGATGCAGGGCAAGAACCTTGTCCTGAGCCTTGGCTTTTCACATCCCGTAGAGGTCGAACCGCCGGCAGGCATAGAATTTGCATGTGAAAGCCCGATCAAGATAGTCGTACGCGGCATAGACAGGCAGCTTGTCGGACAGGTCGCGTCAAACATACGCGAGTATCGTCCTCCCGAACCTTACAAAGGCAAGGGCATAAGGTACTCCGGTGAATTCGTGATACGCAAGGCCGGCAAGGCCGGCGCCAAGAAGTAAGGCGAGGTGAAGGACGTTGATCAGTAATCGCAGTCGCAACAAAATGCGGGAGCTCCGCCATCGTCGCCTCAGGAAACATCTCTCAGGCACTGTCGAGCGTCCCCGTCTTGCAGTATTCGGAAGCCTTAAGCATATATACGCCCAGGTTATCGATGATGTACAGGGAAGAACACTTGTGTCGGCTTCAACGATGGAGCAGACATTCAAAGACTTGAAGGGCACAGGAAACCAGGAAGCTGCAAAAGCTGTTGGCAAGCTGATCGCAGAACGTGCTCTGGCCCAGGGTATCAGTGCTGTCGTTTTTGACCGCGGCGGACATGTCTTTCACGGCAGAGTCAAGGCCCTGGCAGAAGCGGCGCGTGAAGCCGGCCTGAAGTTCTAGGAGGAGGCAGAGAAACGTGGCGAAGGATACACCTAGCAATAAAACCTATAGCAGCAGGGGCCTTGAGCTTTCAGAGCGCATAGTATCCATCAACAGGGTAAGCAAGGTCGTCAAAGGCGGAAAGAGGTTCCGTTTCAGCGTACTTGTAGTTGTCGGAGACGGCGTGAGCCAGGTAGGTCTCGGCATCGGCAAAGCCAAGGAAATTTCTGAGGCAATGCGCAAAGGTATAGAGCATGCAAAGAAGAACATGATCGACCTTAAGAAGGTCGGACATACCATTCCGCATCCTATAGTCGGAAAGTTCGGAGCCGCCGAGGTAATGCTCCGCCCTGCAGCGCCCGGTACCGGAGTTATCGCCGGCGGAGCTGTCCGTGCGATCATGGAGCTTGGCGGAGTAAAAGATATCCTGACCAAGGTCATCGGAAGGACCTCCAACCCGATCAATGTTTCCTATGCGACAATGTCTGCCGTCAAAAACCTGAGGACTCCCGAAGAGATCCGAAGGCTGCGCGGCAAGGACCGCAAGGAAGCGTAGGAGGTAGATCGAAATGGCAAAAGTAACCATTACGTGGAAAAAAAGCACGATCGGCCGCCCTCCCCGTCAGGAGAGGATAATCAAGGCCCTCGGCTTTCACAGGCTGAACGACACAGTCTGTCACGAAGCCACTCCGCAGATAATGGGAATGGTCAACTCCATTCCCCACCTGCTGGAGTGGAATGTAGAGGAATAGGGAGGTACTGACATGAATCTTCATGATCTGTGTCCCGCAGAGGGTTCACGTAAAAAGAAGAAACGTCTTGGTCAGGGCCTTGGCAGCGGTAAAGGCAAGACCGCGGGCAAAGGGCACAAAGGACAGAAGGCCAGAGCCGGAGTATCGATCAAGGCTAACTTTGAAGGCGGCCAGATGCCTCTTGCCCGCCGTATCCCAAAACGCGGATTCAGCAATTACCGTTTTGCGGTGAGATATGAAATAGTCAACATTTCTGATCTCGAAGACCGCTTCGAGAACGGCTCTGAAATTACAGCAGAGAGCCTTTACGCTCTCCGCCTGATCTCAGGTGCAGACAAACCGGTCAAGATACTCGGGGTCGGTGAACTTTCAAAGAACTTTACAGTGCACGCTAACGCCTACAGCGCATCGGCTGCAAAAAAGATCGAAGCAGCCGGCGGAAAGGCAGAGGTGATCTAAGTGTTAGATTCCTTCCGGGATGCCTTCAGACTGCCTGACCTTAAGCGGCGGATACTCTTTACCCTGGCCGCGTTGTTCGTTTACAGGCTGGGAGCGCACATGCCGACACCGGGTGTCGACGCGGCAGCTCTCGGCAAGCTTTTTGAGCAGGGCGGCGTTTTGGGTTTCCTGGACCTCTTTGCAGGAGGCGCACTCAGCAGATTCAGCATATTTGCACTCGGTGTGACCCCGTACATCAACGCAAGCATTGTCATGCAGCTGCTCACAGTTGTGGTGCCGAGCCTTGAAAAGATGCAGAAAGAGGGAGAGGAAGGGCGTAAGAAGGTAGTTCAGTACACACGCTACGGAACTATAATCTTCGCGCTTATTCAGGCAGTCGGAATGACGGGCTGGCTCAGGAATCTCGGGATATTTACAGGCAGCTGGATGGATATAGCACTTGTTGCCGTAACACTTACGACCGGCGCGGTGGCTGTCATGTGGCTCGGAGAAGTAATGTCCGACCATGGCATCGGAAACGGCATATCACTCCTTATCTTTGCAGGTATAGTCGCAAGGATACCGGAAGCGATAATAAGGACCTTCACGCTTGTAAGGCTTGGAGAGATGAACATTCTGATAGTGCTGCTGGCAGTCCTTGTAATGGTTGCCGTAATAGCAGGATGTGTAATGCTCCAGGAAGGGCAGCGCCGTCTCCCGGTGCAGTATGCCAAGCGCATGGTCGGGAACAAAATGTACGGAGGACAGAGCAGCTTTATACCTCTGCGAGTAAACACAGCGGGAGTCATACCGATAATCTTCGCGTCATCGGTACTGCTCTTCCCTTATACCATTGCCGGCCTTTTTCAGCATGGTATCGCACAGGCGGTCCAGAGTGCATTCAGCCCCAGCAGCCCCATCTACATGATACTTTACGTGGCGATGATAATCTTCTTCTCGTACTTCTACACTGCGGTAGTCTTCAAGCCTGAAGACATTTCGACGAACATGAAGAAGAACGGCGGGTTCATCCTGGGTATACGCCCGGGCAGACCGACAACAGACTATATCGAAAAAGTCATGGGACGCATAACTCTTGGCGGAGCGGTCGCGCTAGCGGTAGTGGCCGTCGTTCCCACAATGATGACAGGGCTGATGAATATCAACACCTTCTATTTCGGCGGAACTGCCGTGATAATAGTGGTCGGTGTTGCCCTTGACACGGTACATCAGATAGAAGGCCAGCTTATAATGCGTCATTACGAAGGTATCCTGAAGCGCCGCGGAGGCAAGACAGGCGGCCTTCTGAGAATGTAATTCGGAGGTTTGTTATGAGGATCATACTGATCGGAGCCCCGGGTTCAGGAAAAGGAACTCAGGCTGAGAGCATCAGGCAGAAATATCCCATTGCCCACATATCCACAGGAGACATACTCAGGGCCAATGTCAAGGCCGATACCGAACTTGGCAGGAATGCAAAAGGATATATGGAAGCCGGAAAACTTGTGCCTGACGAAGTGATAGTTGCAATGGTAGAGTCAAGGCTGCAGGAACCTGACTGTGAAGAAGGGTTCCTGCTGGACGGATTCCCGAGGACCAGACCTCAGGCTGAAGCGCTTGACTCTATGCTGAAAAAACTCGGCATATCACTTGATGCGGTCATCCAGCTTGAAGTAGATGACGACGTCGTTGTGCAGAGGCTTACCACAAGAAGGGTATGCAAATCTTGCGGTGAGATCTATAATATGATCTTTAAGCCGGCAAAGGTCGAAGGAGTCTGTGACAAGTGCGGCGGAGAAGTGATCCAGCGTGATGACGACAAAGAAAGCGTCATCCGCAACCGCCTTACCGTCTTCCACGAACAGACAGCACCTTTGATCGATCATTACCGAAGCAAAGACATTCTTTTTTCTGTCGATGCAGCCGGTGGAAAGGATGTTGTTCTGAAGCTTCTGGAAAAAATGAAGGGCGAAGATCGATGATCACCTTTAAAAGCGATCGGGATCTTGAAAAAATGCGCCATGCCGGACGTATTGTCGCTGATATCCTCAGGCTTATGAAAGACATGGTGAGACCGGGTGTTGACACCTATACTCTGGACCTGGCGGCTGAGGCCCTTGTCATGAAAGAGAACGCCAGGCCGGCGTTCAAGGGTTACAGGGTCCCATGGGTATCCACACCTTTTCCCGGCACTATCTGCGCCTCTGTGAATGATGAGATAGTACACGGGATACCTTCTAAAGAGAGAGTGCTTCAGGACGGCGATATCATCAGCATTGACACAGGGGTATCTTACAGCGGTTTTTTCGGAGATGCTGCCTGCACCTTTGCAGTAGGCGAAATAAGCGAAGATCGGCAGCGGCTGCTCGATATAACGCTTGAGTCGCTGCACAGGGGAGTCAATGCGGTGAGAGCAGGCGCGACGCTTGGTGACATAGGTCATGCCATAGAGAGCTTAGTTATACCTTCCGGCTTCGGTCTGGTAAGGGATTACGCAGGACACGGAATAGGCAGAAGGCTGCACGAAGCGCCGCAGGTACCAAACTACGGAAGGCCGGGCAACGGTATTACATTAAAGGCCGGCATGACCTTCTGTGTTGAACCGATGGTAATGTCGGGGAGTGAAGAGGTCAAAAACCTCTCAGACAACTGGACTGTAGTAACAGCTGACGGCAGCGATGCAGCTCATTTTGAACACAGTCTTCTTGTTACCCCTGACGGAGCGGAGATACTGACGCCATGGGAGTGACCCCCGGCTTGATCGAAGGGTCCCTGAAGACGGGCGATGTGGTCTTTGTACGCCGCGGAAAGAACAACGGAAAACAATTTGTAGTGGTGGGAATTGAAAGTGAGACACGGGTCTTCATAGCTGACGGCAGAAGTTACCCCGTCGAGAAGCCTAAAAAAAAGAACGTGAAGCACCTTCAAAAGAGACTAATGAATCTCAAAGATGTGGCTGGGCGTGTTGCTGGCGGGAAACCTCTGGACAACGGCTGGTTGGCACAGAAAGTTTCCGTGATTCTGGATGACGGCGACACATCTTGGAGACAGGGAGGTTGAGGCTGCTGCATGGCCAAAGAAGAGGTTATTGAAGTAAAAGGCAAGGTAGTGGAGCCACTGCCCAACGCCATGTTCCAGGTAGAACTGGAGAATGGCCACAAGATACTGGCTCACGTTTCTGGAAAAATGCGCATGCATTTTATTAGGATCCTTCCGGGAGATCGTGTTCTGCTTCAGCTTTCGCCCTATGACCTGACACGCGGGCGGATCACATACAGATACAAGTAGAAGAGATTTTTGTTTTGGTTCCCTTAAAAGGGATTTTCAGTATTTCTCAAGGAGGTCTGCATTAATGAAAGTAAGACCGTCGGTAAAGACGATTTGTGAGTATTGCAGGATAATCAAACGCCATGGCGTCGTTCGCGTGATATGCAGCAGAAATCCGCGTCACAAACAGCGCCAGGGAGCAAGGAGGTAGCAGGATGGCTCGTATAGCCGGCGTCGACCTGCCGCGTGAGAAGAGGATCGAAATCGCCCTCACCTACATTTTCGGAGTAGGTCCGGCAGTTGCGCAGCAGATAATCACAACAACTGGCATCGACCCCAACACAAGGGTGAAAGACCTGACTGAAGAGGAAGAGCAGAAGCTGCGCGCAGAACTTGAAAACAACCACAAGGTTGAAGGTGACCTTCGCCGTGAGATAGCAATGAACATCAAGCGTCTCATGGATATAGGTTGCTATCGCGGTCTCAGACACCGCCAGGGTCTTCCTGTCCGCGGTCAGAGGACCAAGACGAACGCCCGTACACGCAAGGGTCCGAAGAGGACAGTCGCGGGCAAGAAAAAAGCCACGAAATAAGGCTTGACCAAGGAGGGAACAACAGGTGGCAAAACGCGTACAGCGTAGTCGTAAACGTAAAGAGAGAAAGAATGTCAGCTATGGCGTAGCGCATATTTTTTCTACGTTCAACAACACCATAGTGACGCTTACAGACAAACAGGGCAATGCACTTTCGTGGGCTTCCGGCGGCAACGTCGGCTTTAAGGGGACCCGTAAGTCAACGCCCTATGCAGCTCAGATGTCAGCGGCTCAGGCAGCAAAGGTTGCTCAGGATAACGGAGTAGTCGAGATCGATGTTATCGTAAAGGGCCCCGGACCGGGCCGCGAATCAGCGATACGTTCGCTTCAGGCAGCCGGACTTCAGGTCAATGTCATCAAAGATGCAACCCCTATCCCGCACAATGGCTGCCGCCCGCCCAAGCGGCGCCGCGTGTAGGCAACAAAGGAGGTAAAAGACTGGTATGAGCAGATACACAGGACCTGTCTGCAGGCTTTGCCGTGCAGAGGGGACGAAGCTCTTTCTTAAAGGAGACCGCTGTTATACGGAGAAATGCGGTCTTACGAAGCGTAATTCAAGGCCGGGTCAGCATGGTACCCGCCGCGGCAAAATGAGCGAATATGGACTCCGTTTGAGGGAAAAGCAGAAGCTTCGCCGTTTTTACGGACTCAACGAGACCCAGTTCAGCACAATATATGAAAAGGCATCAAATCTTCCGGGACAGACAGGCCATAATTTCCTTCAGCTCCTTGAGCGCAGGATCGACAACGTCGTCTATCGCCTCGGCTTTGGTGTCAGCAGGAGCCAGGCAAGACAGCTGGTAGCTCACGGGCATTTCACGGTCAACGGCCGCAAGCTCGACATCCCCAGCGCACTTCTTAAGCCGGGAGATGTAGTGGCTGTCGCAGAAGGAAGCAGGGAGGTAGTCCTTCTGAAGGAAAATTCTGAGGCAGCGGCAGTGCGCAGCATTCCTGCCTGGCTATCCTTCAGCCCTGATTCCATGACAGGCAATGTTCTGACAGTGCCTATCCGCGAGCAGATCGAAGTACCTGTTAACGAACAGCTGGTTGTTGAATTCTATGCCCGTTAGGGAAACGAAAGGTGGGGGAGAATATGGAGCATGATCGCCATGAGATCATAGTACAGGAATCCACCCCGTCATACGGCAAAATTACCATTGAACCGCTGGAGATCGGTTATGGGGTAACTCTGGGCAACTCGCTTCGCAGAGTTCTGCTCTCTTCTATCAGTGGTGCTGCTATTGTTGCTGTGCGTATTGAGGGGGTTCTCCATGAGTTCAGTACAATCCCGGGCGTCAAAGAGGATGTGATCGAACTTTTGGTAAACCTTAAACATATTCCCGTACGCTGTCATTCTTCGGCTGTCACGACGCTCAGGCTTGAAGTAAAAGGGCCAAAGTCGGTCACAGCCGCAGATATCGAACCGGACAGCGAAGTGGAATTCCCGGATCCGGAGGCATATATCTGCACCCTGGAAGAAGGCGCATCTATGGTAATGGATCTTTATGTGGGCACAGGGACAGGGTATTTGCCCATTGACCGTCCCAGAGCTTCCTACCTGCCCGTGGACGCGCTTCAGACTGATGCGCTCTATTCGCCTGTAAAGAGGGTCAAGTATGATATCCAGGACAAGCGTATGGGCCAGAGGACAGACTATGACAGCCTTACACTTGAGATCTGGACTAACGGGGTAGTATCCCCTGAATCGGCTGTGATACAGGCAAGCAGGATACTGAAGGGATACTATTCCTCCATAGTCGATTCGCTTGCCGGCCCGGGAAGCAGTGCGCTGGAAGAGATAATCAAGGGCGAGGAGAACGCAAAGAACGTCTCCGGCACCTCCGGTATCGATAAACAGCCAGTAATGGCAGGTTTCCCGATGGGCGAAAATTCCATCTACTCAAGGCCCGTCCGAGACCTGGAACTCTCTGTACGGAGCGAGAACTGCCTCCTTCGCGGCGGAGTTCACATAATAGGCGAGCTGGTTTCGAGAACGAGGGAAGATCTTCTCAAAATACGCAACCTTGGCAAGATATCGCTCAGGGAGATAGAAGAGAAGCTTGCAAAATTCGATCTTAATCTAAGCGGAGACATAAGTTCTCCGATAGATGACATAGTCGAAACGAACGAAGAGAAACAGAAGGAGGAAATTTAAATGAGACACCGCGTGACAACAAGGCGGTTGGGACGCTGCAGCTCCCATAGGTGGGCCATGCTCGGGAATATGGCAGCCAGTCTCTTCATTGAGGGCAGCATAGTGACTACAACGACCAGGGCAAAGGAAGTTCGCAGAGTAGCCGAAAAGCTTATCACCAAAGCTAAATCAGGCAGCCTCAACGACCGTCGTCTCGTCGTGGCACGCTTACCGCATAAAGAGGCTGTTACAAAGCTTTTCAATGAACTTGGACCCAAATATGCTGACCGCAACGGCGGCTATACAAGGATAGTCAAACTTGGCGCCCGTGTCGGCGATGCTTCCGAGATGGCGGTTATACAGCTGGTCGATTAGTTTAATGAGTTCAGGTACGACCCTTTGTCTCGAGGGCGCGGAATTCCAGTATCCGGAGACCGAAAAAAAGGTTCTTAAAGGCATCGATCTGGAAATCCGCGCCGGCGAGTGGATGGCACTCCTCGGGCCCAACGGGTCCGGAAAGTCTACTTTGCTGAAATTGTTCAATGCCCTGCTGCTTCCATCGCAGGGCCGTTGTTTTATTGACGGCATGGATACAAAGAACGCAGACAATACTGAGATCATCAGGTCAAAAGTATCCATGGTCTTCCAGAACCCGGAAGACCAGATCGTGGCTTCCGTGGTGGAAGAGGACACCGCTTTCGGACCGGAAAACCTGGGATTCCCGTCCGACGAGATCAAATCAAGAGTAAAAGAAGCGCTTCTCGGAGCGGGGCTCTGGGAGAAGAGAAAGCATACCGTCTCCTCCCTCTCCGGAGGGCAGAAACAAAGGCTTGCCCTTGCCGGCGTCCTTGCCATCCGGCCGGGCGCCCTTTTGCTCGACGAAGCGATGTCAATGCTTGACCCGGCATCCAGAAGATCTTTTCTTGATCTTGTTAAGCAAGAGCACGATTCAGGGTGTACTGTCGTCCAGGTGACGCACAGACTGGACGAGACAGCTCTTTCAGACAGAACTGTTGTTGTCGCAGAGGGAAAAATACAATGGCAGGGCGGGACAGAAGAATTTTTGTCCATGGAAGAGCGCAGACTGAGGGAGATGGGGTTTGCAAAACCTCCGCTCACAGTGCTTAGGGAAGAGCTTGCAAAAAACGGGATCGTACCTCCGTCGACAAAGTCCGATATCAGTGAAATAAGGGAAAAACTATGTCTCTCACTGTAAATGACCTTTCATATACCTATAACAGGGGGCTGCCTACAGAAGCAGCCGCACTAAAAGGCATTTCATTCGAGGCGGAAAAGGGAGAGATCCTTTCGATCGTGGGCCATACCGGAAGCGGAAAATCAACGCTTGCCATGCACCTCAACGGCCTTATAATACCCCAGTCCGGTGAGGTCTCTGTCGACGGTATGTCAATAAAAAAGAATTCGGCTGACCTGAGGAAGATACGCCAGGCAGTAGGGCTTGTATTCCAGTATCCGGAACAGCAGATATTTGCTGAGACGGTCCGCGAAGAGATCTCATTCGGACCCTCCAACTGGGGCCTCAGCGGAGATGTCCTTGAGGAGAGGATATTTGCTGCCATGGACCTGATAGGGCTTGACCGATCTTTTGCGCCGGCTAATCCCTTCATGCTTTCAGGAGGGGAGAAGAGAAGGGTCGCGATAGCCTCGGTACTGGCCTCGGATCCCGACTATCTTGTGCTCGACGAACCTTCTGCAGGGCTTGATTTTAATGGCCTCTGCGAACTTACGTCGCTTTTAAGAGCCATGTCCAAAAATGGCAAATGTGTCATCCACATCACGCATGACCTGGAACTTGCGCTGGATATCAGCGACAGGATACTGATAATATCCGATGGCGATGTTACCGCATTCGGCTCTCCTTTGGAAATATCCGAAATACTCTCCGATATTTGCGTTAAAGGCCTCATACTTCCCGATATACTGTCTTTATCTTTTGAACTGAAAAAAAAAGGCCGGATAAATAAAATCACCTCTGACCCGTTCGAACTGGCAGAGGAGATAAGGGCGTCAGGAACAGCATGCCGCTGATCAGGGGCACGGCGCTGGGCCAGTATATCCCGGCCGACTCATTCATACACAGGCTGGATCCCCGCAGCAAGCTCCTGATCACTGTACTGTCAATGATCCTGATCTTTCTGACAAAAAGCTTTCCGGCCATGGCCCTGTGGGCCTCTCTCATTTTCATCCTGGCAAAGATCTCAAAGATACCGGCTGCATCGCTCCTGCGCTCGGCAAGGCCTATATTGATACTGATAATATTTACTTCCGTCCTTCATATTTTCTTCACGGGAGGAAGCACGGTCATTTTTTCAATAGGGCCCCTAAAAGCAAGCGCAGAAGGGACGATCACCGCATTTCGGACGGGACTGAGGCTTTACCTGCTCGTCCTGTTCACAGCCCTTCTCACTTTCACCACCAACCCTTCAGAACTCTCGGACGGACTGGAGGCGGCTTTCGGCCCTCTGTCCCGTTTTGGCTTCCCCGCGCATGAGGTGGCAATGATGATGACTATAGCGCTGAGGTTTATACCGACTCTTTTTGAAGAGACGGAGAGGATAATAAACGCCCAGGTCTCAAGAGGGGCTGATTTTGAAAGCGGCGGCCTGCTAAAAAGAGCCAGGGCTTACATCCCGGTCCTTATCCCGCTCTTTGTCCTCGTATTCAAGCGGGCGGACACACTTGCCTCCGCAATGGAGGCAAGGTGTTACAGGGGAGGAAAAGGCAGGGTAAGGATGTATCCCCTCATCTGGGGGAGTCCTGAAAACAAGGCCGTCTTGTCCTTTGCCCTCTTCTCGGCTGCGGTATTGTTTTTGAACAGGTGGACATGATGGCGACAAGGTATGCTGCTGAGCTCAGTTACAACGGGGCGTCCTACTCAGGGTGGCAGATCCAGCCTGACAGTCCCTCTGTGCAGGAAGCGGTGGAAAAGGTGCTCTCGATGCTGGACAAGAAACCGGTCTCCGTTACGGGGGCAGGGAGGACTGATTCGGGAGTGCACGCCAGAGCCCAGGTATGCAGCTTCGACATGTCAAGTGAATGGGACGAATACAGGCTGCTGATGGCTCTCAACGCGAATCTCCCGCAGGGGATCACGGCCATGAGGCTGACAAAGACACGGCCCGGATTCCATGCGAGGTATGACGCAACCGGCAGGGAGTATATATATTTCATGTGGACCGGGAAGACGATATACCCCCATATCGCACCTTTTGTCCATTGGATCAGGGGAAGCGGCCAGGACTGGAGCCTTGCGGCAAGAGCATGTCCTTTGCTTGAGGGAGAGCATGATTTTACAAATTTCTGCAGAGCATCGAATTTACCGGACGATCCTGTAAGGACGATGTACAGAGTCAGACTGCGCAGGCGGGGAGACCTGATGTGGCTTCGGATAAAAGGAAACGGTTTTCTGACGAACATGGTAAGGATGATAATGGGCGACCTTGAGCTCATCGCAAAGGGTGAACGCAGACCCGAGTGGCTGCTCTCCCTTTTGTTGCCTGGTTTTGATAAGAGTACCGCAGGGAGGACCTTTCCGCCGAACGGTCTTTTTTTGTGGAGGATAGACTACAGGGAGCCTTTATGGAATAGCCACAACGGCTGTCTATGATGTAAAATGATTTCGTTTGGGAACGGGGGCCTTTGCTGGGCGTCCCCAAAAGTTTGGGAGGCTGACTGATTTGTGGAGCAAGGATATTGGCATAGATCTTGGTACTGCTACTGTAATTGTATTTATTAAGGGAAAGGGAGTCGTCCTGAGGGAGCCCTCTGTGGTCGCCCTTGACCAGAATTCAGGCAAGATCCTTTCTGTAGGTGAGGATGCCAAAGTTATGATAGGAAGGACTCCCGAGAACGTAGTTGCCATACGTCCGCTTCGTGACGGAGTAATTGCAGACTACACCATGACGGAGGTAATGCTGAGGGAGTTCATAAAAAAAGTCACGTCCGGCATCGAGAGAATAGTCAGGCATAGGGTCATGATAGGAGTGCCCGCGGGTGCGACCGATGTTGAAAGACGGGCCGTCCTTGAAGCTGCCCTTGAAGTGGGTGCCAAGGAGGCGTATCTTATTGAGGAACCGATGGCGGCGGCGATAGGTGCCAATATGCCTGTAGGCGAGCCTGTCGGGAACATGGTGGTGGACGTAGGAGGGGGAACGACCGACATCGCGATCGCCTCGCTCGGCGGACTTGTCGTCTTTGAATCGCTGAGAGTCGGGGGAGACAAGTTTGATGAGGCGATCATCCGGTACATGAGGCGCCAGTACAATCTGGCGATCGGAGAGCAGACGGCGGAAGACCTTAAGAAGACCATCGGCTCATGTACGGAGAGAAATCCGGATAAGACCATGGAGATCCGGGGAAGGGATCTTGTTCAGGGGCTCCCGAGGCAGATCACGGTATCAAGCTCAGATGTTGTGAGGGCCATAGAAGAACCGGTGGGAACGATAATCTCCGGCATTAAAAGGGTCCTCGAAAAAACACCGCCCGAACTTGCGGCCGACGTTATAGACAGGGGGATAATCCTGACAGGCGGAGGCGCATACCTTAATGGGCTTGACCAGCTGATCATGGAGGAGACGGAAATAAATGCCGTAGTTGCCGAATCAGCCTCCGAGTGTGTAGCTCTCGGGACCGGCATAGCTCTTGAATCCCTTGACAAACTGAAGGAGACCGGAGCGATCTACTCTGCGACCCGCCGCGGTTACAAGGGAAGATGACCCGGCTCCATCCGTCAAAAGAAACTAAAGGAACACTATGATTCAATTATTTTAGAAAACAAATATGACCAAAATATACGCCGGAGTCAAATGCAGATCCGGCATTATATTTAGAATTATCAAATCAATTTATGATCAACAATAGATCAAAATTTATTTCAATACTTATTTATATATATTTGTTCGCAATTGTCTCAAATAAATCAAGAATAATTTCAATAATTTTTTAAAATTTTTTGATTTTTTTGATAAAGGGGTGATTTACCCCCTTCAAACATTGTGGATATTGAAATAAATTGTGTATTGTATTCTGGAAATATAGTCTTGATATAAGCAAAGCGGAACATTAAACTTATAACATCAGCCTGTAGCAATAATGAACTAATTATGATACACGGTACAAAAATCTAAGGAGGTAGTGCAAATGACAGCAAAATTTTCAGTAGAGCCCAAGGATGTTTTTAAGACAATTGAAAGCCTTTTGCTCAGAGACGGTTTCGATATCGTTATCGATATGGAAAGATCCAAAGGCAGCCATATCCATGATTCGGCCAGCGGGGCCGACTGGCTTGACTTCTATACCTTCTTTGCGTCATCGCCCTTCGGAATGAACCACCCCAAGCTTGAGACACCCGAATTTAAGGAAAAGATCTTCCGCGCAGCCATCAACAAAGTGGCGAACTCCGACATATATACTCAGGAAATGGCCGAGTTCATAAAGATGTTCGGAGAGGTGGCAGTCCCCGACGGTTTCAAACACACATTCTTTATCGACTATGGTACGCTGGCTGTCGAGAACACCTTCAAGGTGGCAATGGACTGGAAGGTCAGCAAGCTGCTTGCCGCCGGAAAGGTCACAAAGGGAGATGCGTACGACGGCAAGGTCGGGACAAAGATCATGCACTTCAACGAAGCATTCCACGGCCGCAGCGGATACACGCTTTCCGTTACCAACACCAATGACCCCAACAAACACCAGCGTTTTGCCAAGTTCACGGATTGGCCGCGCGTTCTCAACCCCAAGATCACATTCCCGCTCGAAGACCACATCGGAGAGGTCGAATGGCTCGAAGCTCAGTCGCTGAAACAGATCAAGCATGCGATAGCCAACGACCCCAACGGCATAGCCGCGATCATCATCGAGACTATCCAGGGCGAGGGCGGCGACAACCACTTCCGCACCGAATACTACCAGCAGCTCCGCCAGATCTGCGACGAGTCAGACATAATGCTGATATTTGACGAAGTCCAGTGCGGAATGGGCATCACGGGAAAGATGTGGGCATGGGAACATCACGCACCCGTAAAACCCGACATCTTCTCGTTCGGCAAGAAGGCCCAGGTCTGCGGACTGGTCGCAGGACCGAGGGTAGATGAAGTCGAGAAGAACTGCTTCACGGTATCAAGCCGGATCAACTCAACATGGGGCGGAAACACCGTGGACATGGTCCGCGCAGCGAAGTACCTTGAGATCTACCGCGAAGAGAAGGTCCTCGACTATGTGAGCAACGTCGCCGGCCCGGCCCTTCTTAAGGGACTCCACGAACTCCAGGCCGAGTTCCCCGAGTTCATCAGGAACGTCAGAGGCAAAGGACTGATGTGCGCATACGATATCTGCTCGCCCGAACTCCGCGACAAGTTCCTCAAGGAATGCCACGCAAACAGGATGCTCATCCTCGGCTGCGGCAGCAACACAGTCCGCTTCCGTCCGGCACTCAATGTTCCGATCGCAGACCTCGAAAAGGGCATCGAGATATCACGCAAGGCAGCAAAGGCCGTTTTCAAGAAGTAAAAAACAAACCCATCACGGGGAGTCGCTTTTAATGAAACTGGTCCGGCATCAGCCGGACCAGTTTCATGTTCTGAGATTTATGCATTATTATTGAAAAACAGGTAAAATTATCCTGCTATAATGTCAGTGGTCGTGTTATTTTTATAAAGTGTTTTGAGAAATTGTCGGGCAGGGGAGAGAAGCCGTTGTTTGAACTCTTCAGAGAGATAAACTGGAGCCTTCTTGGAACACTGGCAGTCGTCAGTGCACTTGTTGCGTGGGCCGGTGATATGATCGGGATGAAGCTGGGCAAAAAAAGGGTCACCTTTTTGAAGCTCCGCCCCAAATATACGTCGAGGGTAATCTCCGTGATTACCGGTATCGGCATCGCACTCTTCACCCTCTTTGTGATAAGCGTGGCCTCGGAACCTGTCAGAACAGCCCTTTTCAGCATGAACTATGTCCAGAACCAGATCACAAGCCTTACGGCCGAACTGCAGCAGAACAGGGCCAACCTCCAGGGCATGGAGCTGGAGCTTTTCAGGAGCAAGGGAGATGTAATAGAAAAGCAGGAAGAGCTTAACTCCCTTGAACAGAAGCTTGCCGCAGGAACGAAAAACCTGAAGGAGGCAAGGGCAGAGCTTGAGAAAATGACTGCGATAAAGGAAAAGACAGAAGAAGAGCAAAAGGTCCTTCTTGAAGAAAAGACCGCACTTGAACAGGAGACGAGAAAGCTGGAGTCGTCTGTCGCATCGCTGAAAAACGAAGCGGAACGGCTCAAAGCAGACATACAGCGTCTAAGGGAGGGCAGGATCGCCGCACTGACGGGGGAAAAGCTTGCACAGGGCGTCATCAGCGGACCCGATCTGACTCCACATCAGCTTGATCAGGCAGTCGAAAGGCTGGTTGAAGAGACCCGTGCTCTCCTTGCATATCGTTTCGGAACAAAGCCCGAAGCGATAAAAAAGCCGCTTGTCGATAAAAATTCGGTCGACCGGGCAAAGTCCGTACTCTCAAAGACCCCCGGACGCTGGCTCCTGAGGCTCACAGCCCTTTCCAACGCAGTAGAGGGAGAGCCTGTGATGGCTGAACTGGAGACATACAATACAAAGCGCATTTTTGCTTCGGGGGATATGCTGGCGGAAAAGATCATAAATAAGGGGTCCTCCAGGGAAGAGGCCGAAGAGATGCTTTTTCTGATGCTCAGGGACGTAAACCTTAGGGCAGCAAGAGACGGTGTACTCAGGGATCCGCTCAGCGGCAACGTAGGCTCGATCGATACGGCAGAGTTCATGCAGACCATTGAAGACGTTACCGGCGCCAGGTCCGATGTCAGGCTCAGGATATATGCCGCCGGGGACATTTACACTGAAGGTCCCGTAAAGATAAGATTTGAATTAAAATAAGGCCGGTTTTCAAGAGGATCGCGTTCATTTTCATATTGCCTGCGGAAGGCCCTTCTCTTCAGCACCGTAGTGAACAAGCGGAATATTCAGGTTCGTTGGCCTGATGGAAAGAGGTTTGCCCAATGCTGATAGTGGCTTGTCAAAAATGCGGTGAAGTAAAGGTCCTTGCAGGATCGCCCGGGCCGGACGGGATCGCCCGTGCAGTATGGACCTGCTCCAAATGCGGTGCGGGGCAGGTCATGGAACTGACCATCAGCAAGGATGCAAGACGCGGAGATCTTCGGAAGATAATCGGAGGGCTGGCGCTTGCGGGCCGCCTTCCCGAAAAGCAGGGACAGTGTGACGAAAACGGGGGTCCCTGTGAATTTGATCAGGAAGAGACAGAGGATGACCTTGATGAGACAAAGTATCGGCTCTAATGACAGTTTTTGCCCCGGGTACTATTTCTATGACAGCAAACTTGCCATAACGCCGGAAGAGCTCCAGGATCTTTACAGGTTTACCAGATGGGGCAGAAGCCGTTCGCTTGAGCAGATCCAGAAGATGCTCGACGGAACGAGCATGTGTTTTTCCGTGAGGTATAACGGCAAACTGGTCGCTTTCTGCCGTATAATAACAGACTTCGTATTCAGGGGATCGCTCTGGGATATCCTCGTCCACCCCGACCACCAGGGAAAGGGGCTTGGCTCGAGCCTCTTAAGGTATGCGCTGACCCATCCGGCGATAAGGCCGGTCCCCGTAATAGTAACTTATACAAGCGAACTTATAGAGTTTATGTGCAAACTGGGATTTGAGGCCAGGGACGGTCTGCTTATCCTCCAGCGCAGGCCGATCGAGTATTCGTAAAATATACTCTCACGGTACCGGCCGTACAGCACTGTTCAAAAAGAGCATCAGGCAATAAAATCTTCTGAAAGCATGCCGGTCCCCGGCTGCAAATATAATACGGAGGTGTTTGTGAAATGAGCAAAGAAAGGTATCTTATTACGTCAGAGTCAGTGACGGAAGGACACCCTGACAAACTCGCAGATCAAATATCAGACGCTATCCTTGACGCGATCCTCAAAGAGGACCCTATGGGAAGAGTCGCATGTGAGACGCTTGTCAGCACCGGACTTGTCGTAATAGCGGGAGAGATCACAACGAACTGCTATGTCGACATTCCAAAGATCACGAGGGAAACAGTTAAGGAAGTCGGCTACACGAGGGCGAAGTATGGCTTCGACGGTGACACCTGCGCTGTAATAACTGCGATAGACGAACAGTCTTCGGATATCAGCCAGGGGGTGGACAAGGCCCTCGAAGCAAGGGAGCTCTCCGACGATGAGATAGACAAGGTCGGCGCAGGAGACCAGGGACTTATGGTCGGCTATGCGTGCGACGAAACGGAGGAGCTCATGCCCATGCCGATCTCGCTGGCCCACAGGCTGACAAGGAAGCTGGCCGAAGTAAGGAAGAACAAGACAATACCGTATCTCCGTCCGGACGGGAAAGCCCAGGTCACGGTCGAATATATCGACGGCAAACCTGCCCGTGTAGACACTATAGTAATAAGCACACAGCACCACCCTGCAGTCGACCAGAGACAGATAGCGGAAGACGTGGAGAAGTACGTCATCGCACCGGTGATCCCCGGATCACTGATAGAGAAGAAACCAAGGATACTTATCAACCCTACGGGCCGTTTCGTGATGGGCGGACCTCAGGCTGACAGCGGACTTACGGGCAGGAAGATAATAGTCGACACGTACGGGGGAGCCGTCCCGCACGGAGGGGGAGCCTTCTCAGGGAAGGACCCTACAAAAGTTGACCGCTCAGGGGCCTATATGGCCAGATACGTGGCCAAAAATGTAGTTGCGGCGGGACTCGCTTCAGCGTGCCAGATCCAGGTCGCCTATGCCATAGGAGTTGCCAAACCGGTATCCATAATGGTCGAAACTTTCGGGACAGGTGCCGTCTCAGACGAAAAGATAACGGAACTCATAAGAGAACACTTTGATTTCCGCCCTGCGGCGATAATAAGGGATCTCGACCTGCGCAAGCCCTGCTACAAGAGGATCGCTGCCTACGGCCACATGGGGCGTGTCGACCTTGACCCCATTCCCACATGGGAACGCACCGACAAGGCGAATATACTCAGAAAAGCAGCCGGCCTCTAGTTTATTGCACCTTGACATGTTTGAAAGAACACCGCAGGATCCTCGGAAAGACATATCTGCAGCCTCCCCGCGGAGTTCTTTTTTCAAGGCTGAAGTCCCCGGAAGCATAAACGCATTTTTTCATTTTGTATGGCCTCAGAGGTGTCCCGTATGCGGCAAGATAGGAGTTTCGTGCTGTGACAGGTGTTTGCGGTCCGCAGCATCTCCGTTGCCGCCGTTTTGCGCCAAATGCGGCGCACCGTTCGGAGCCGGGTGCTGCTCGGGGTCGGTACCTTGCTATGCACTTTCGCTCCACGAGGGGATATCCCGTGATCTTCTGCTGGATCTGAAATACAAAAATGTCCGCTCTCTGGGCATACCGATGGGCAGGCTGCTGGGCGAGACATTCAGTGCGGTCCGGACCGACATGCTTATACCGATACCCCTGCACAGGTCCGGCAGAAGGGAATACAATCAATCGCTGCTCCTTGCTGAGGGTGTCTCCCTGGTATGGGGCATACCCGCTGAAGGCAGAATGCTCATCTGGAGAAAAAACGTCGATTCCCAGGCGGGAAAGACCGGACCTTCAAGAAATATGATGGCCCCTGATGCTATGGAGGCGTCAAAGAGCCTGGATGGGATGTCAGTCGTTCTGGTCGATGATGTATATACTACAGGCAACACCATGCGTGCAGCCATATCGGCAGTCGAAAGGTCCGGCGGGACTGTATCCTCTGTTCTGGTGTGGTCCAGGAGGGTCCCGTCGCAGGAAAATGAAGCCGCGTGGAAAGACATCGGCATCCAGACCGGCCGCGGGGCAGGCGGGGCAGAATGACATCGATAAGGTCAGGCGCAGTGATCTCTTTGGGCAACGGGGAGGGTGAGCCATGTTGAAGAGGATAGGAGTCCTGACGAGCGGGGGAGATTCTCCCGGAATGAACGCGGCCATCAGGGCGGTGACCCGCACCGCTCTTTACAGCGGGCTGGACGTTGTAGGCATAAGGAGGGGGTACGAAGGCCTCCTTGAGGGAGATCTTGTTCCTATGACAAGGAGTTCAGTCGGAGGCATCCTTCTGCACGGCGGGACTATCCTGAGGACCGCGAGATGTCCGGAGTTTTTACGCCCGGAAGGTGTGAATGCCGGAGCGTCAAAACTGAAGGAAAATGATATCGATGCCCTTATCGTGATAGGCGGCGACGGTTCTTTCCGGGGGGCGCACGAGCTCCATGAAAGGGGCGTCACGACCGTAGGGATACCGGCGACGATAGATAATGACATGGCGGGCACCGACTGCACTGTCGGCTTTGATACAGCCTGCAATACAGCGCTTGAGTGCATCAGCAAGCTTCGGGATACGGCTTCCAGCCATGACAGGATGTTTATAGTCGAAGTGATGGGCCGGAACGCCGGATTTCTCGCTTTGGAGACCGGTGTGGCCTGCGGTGCTGAATCTGTCCTTGTCCCTGAGATAGCTCCCGACCTTGATGCCATATGTAAAAAACTGAGCTACGCAAAGGAGAGGGGCAAGACGCACTCCCTCATCGTCCTCGCAGAGGGCGTAATGTCCGCTTCAGAGCTCGCGGCAAAACTGAGGGGGCAGGGAAGCTATGATCCCAGGATAGTAGTCCTCGGACACCTTCAAAGAGGAGGAGCTCCATCATGCTTCGATACGGTCCTTGCTTCGAGGCTTGGAGCCGCAGCCGTGGAACTGCTTATAAAGGGCGAAAGAGGGAAGATGGTGGGAAGGATCAACGGCAACATCGTATCCTCTGAGATCAGGACGGCCTGGGAAACGAAAAGAGATCTGGATCCGGACATGATCAGGCTTGTTGAGACATTAAGCATATAGTGAGATGAAGATGGACGGATACAGACTGCCTTCGGAATTTGCCGAAGAACTGGTGAAAATGGTAGCTGCAGACAGGGGAAAAAGGGGAATATCCTCCTTATGCCGCAAGGTATATTGGCAGAAGGCCGCGGAAGGCCTTGCCGATGTGTCGCGGGCAGCTGTGGTTTCAGGTTTTTTTGTCCCCTCAGCCGGTGCTCCCGAGACAGACGGTCCGGGGGGAGCCGTGATCCTGGCCAGGGCCTTAAGGAAACATGGCGCCGAAACAGAGATATGGACAGACGCCCTCTGTCTTGAGGCATTGAAGGCATGCGCCTCCGCAGCCGGATTCCCTGAAGAGAAGGTATTTGCGGCAGACCGGTTCGACATGCTTGATTTTTTTGCTCCGGATGCGGTCATATTCACTGAGCGTCTCGGACGCGCGGCTGACGGCAAATTTTACAACATGAGGAGCGAGGACATCTCAGCCTGGACTCCTTCCCTTGACTGGTTCTCCGTATTGTGTTCAAGAAAAGGGATCTTCACGGTAGGCATAGGCGACGGAGGAAATGAGGTCGGGATGGGAAATTTCATGTCCGATATATGTGACATAAGGCCGGATTTCAGAAAGTGCCTTTCCGTGATCCGTACAGATGTCGCGATCCCGGCGGACGTAAGCAACTGGGGCTGTTATGCTCTCAGCACTGCACTTTCACATATATGGGGCGACTGGTGCGGCCCCTGCAGGCGCGATGAACGTTCCATGCTCGAAGCCCTTATCGGAAAAAACGCCGTTGACGGCATAAGCAAGAGGCCGGAACTTACTGTGGACGGCTTTGGGATCGAGGCGAACGAAGCAGTCATTGCCGGATTATACGAAATATGGAATAAATTCCGATCCTGATTTTTGAATTTTTGGATTCTCATGGTAAAATGTCAGGTTAGAGATTGGTGGTCTTGCATGGATAGAATCAATACAGAAAGATCAGCAAAGAGGCCGCTTGTCCTTCTCGGTTTCAGTGTAATTCTTCTGCTCTTGCTGGTGACATGGAGCTTAAAAGCCGGTCCTTTTTCGAGTTTTTTCAAGGTCGAAGACGCAGTGATCTGTCAGGAACTCGGAGAGAACCGCGAGCCTCTGTTGATCGGTAACAGCATCCCCTACGGCCCAAGTCAGATCTGTTTATGGCTGAAGTATTCCTCTGCGCGCGAAGGCAGCCATCTGGAGGTTTCATGGTATTACGGGAATGAAATGGTCCTGTCGGAACCCCTCAAGCTTATGAGCAAAAACGGAGTGAGGACCTTTTATCTCCTCAGGGAAGAGGGGACCCCTCTCCCGGTGGGATCATACAGAGTAACTGTTTCGACCCCTGCAAAAGTATGGTCGGACATCAAGTTCGAAATAGTAAGAAGAAAATGAAACCAGACCGGGAGGTCATAAAAGTTGCCGAGAAAAAAGAGTGAAACCACAGAGGAACCAAAGAAAAAAGCTGCAAAGACCGTAAGCGATCCATCTGCCAAAAAAGTTAAGGCAAAAGCTGAACAGGCCGAAGCTGAAACAACAGCAGTCAGGGAAGTCCCCGCAACAGAAGAGGCATCCGTTTACGCCGCCCCATCGACGGCCCCCGCACCGGCTGCTCAGACCGCCGCTGAAAGTGTCCCTGTCCAGATCCAGGAGGCGGAAAAAGAACAAAACGGCGACGGCAACGGAAGGCTTCACAAACATACGCACCCCAAACTCGGATTCAACTTTCTGGCACAGCAGACCCTTGCTGAACTGAGAAAAATTGCTAAAGAGATCGGTGTGACTTCCATATCGGCAAGGCGCAAGGACGACCTTATCGTCGATATACTCAAGACCCAGGCGGAGACGATGGGGTACAGGTTCAACGGAGGTACCCTGGAGTGCCTGCCGGAAGGCTACGGTTTCCTAAGGCCTTCGGGACTGCTCCCCAGCAGCAATGACATATATGTGTCAGCCTCTCAGATACGCAGGTTCGGGCTGAGGAACGGGGATGTGGTGTGGGGGATCATCCGCCCGCCCAAGGAACAGGAACACTATGAAGCTCTGCTCAGAGTGGAGAATGTAAATTTTACAGATCCCGAAGCAGCAAGAAAAAGACCTCAGTTTGAATCACTCACACCAATTTTCCCCGATGAAAAATTGAATCTCGAGACGGACAGAAAAATAATTTCTACCCGCATGGTGGATCTTTTTGCCCCGATAGGCAAGGGCCAGAGGGCTCTGATAGTCTCCCCGCCTAAAGCAGGAAAGACGACTCTGCTCAAAAACCTTGCCAATGCGATCACGACCAACCATCCTGAAGTTATCCTTATGGTGCTCCTTATAGACGAAAGGCCTGAAGAAGTTACAGACATGGCCCGTTCCGTTGACGGGGAGATAATTGCATCGACCTTTGACCGTCCGGCCGAGGAGCATATGCGGGTCGCCGCGCTGGCGCTGGAGAAGGCAAAGAGGCTTGTTGAGGTGTCCAAGGATGTGGTGCTCCTGCTCGACTCGATCACAAGGCTGGCAAGGGCCTCCAACCTTATAGTGCCTCCCTCCGGCAGGACCCTCTCGGGAGGGATGGACCCCGCCGCGCTCTACTTCCCCAAAAAGTTTTTCGGCGCGGCCAGGAATATTGAATTTGGCGGAAGCCTGACTATAATAGGAACATCGCTGGTCGAGACAGGCAGCAGGATGGATGACGTAATATACGAAGAATTCAAGGGGACAGGCAACATGGAAGTCCATCTATCGCGCAAGATATCTGAGCAGCGCATTTTCCCTGCCCTGGATATCACCAAATCAGGGACCAGGAAAGAGGAGCTTCTCGTTTCCGAAGAGGATCTGCAGAAGATCTGGGCACTGAGAAGAAAGATCACGAACATGGATGAGGCTGAAGTTTTGAATCTTATTCTGGATAAATTGCGCAACACGGTGAATAATCGGGAATTTCTTGCTACAATAAAGGCAGGCTGAGCTTTCTCCGAATCTTGGGTCTTGTGATGAACGATACGTGTGGAGTGACCGGATGATGTCTATGTTTGACCTGGACGGTGCTAGAAAGAAAAAAACCATATACTTTGTTCTGTTTATCATTGCGGCTCTGTCGGCTTCTGTCGTGCTGTCCGCAATGGCAGCAGAGAAAGCGGGCATGTACTGGATAGGCATGGACCTTCCCGAAATATCTGAAAAAACTGTCGACAACAGAGGTTTTTTGATGGTAGACGTCTCCGACCTTTCAGCGGTCAGCTCTCCGGCAGAACCGTCAGAACCGGAAACAGAAGTTATACCCATCGGCATCGGTCCCCTCCCAAGCGTTCCCAGCCTTACAACGGAAGAACTTAAACTTTACGGAGTGCTCTCCAGAGGAGACGGCCTGATCCTCAGCGAGGACAAGGAAGCCCTTATCGGCGACATATGCTGGCAGGAAGTTGTCCTTGACCAGGGAGACACTGTAGGCTCCGTAGCGAAAGAATACGGGGTAAGTGCTGAGGACATCAGGCTTGCCAACGGACTGAAACCTAACGAGAAGCCAAGTTACACAGATATCCTTTACATACCGGATGACCGGAATTCTGTGAAAGCTACTCTCGCTTATGTGAACAAACTAAAAAAATATGAGGCGGACCTGGAGAAACAGGGCAAACCGCTTTCGCTCACCCAATATGCAGTGCAGCCGGGAGACTCCCTCTGGTCAATAGCCAATAAATTTGACCTTGACCTCGACACTATCATTGGTTCGAACAAGATATCAAACATAAACTACCTCAAGCTCGGTACAGTGCTGAGGATACCGAACCAGGACGGCATATTCGTTAAAGTGAACAAAAACGACACTGTCGCAAAACTTGCCGATAAACACGGCTCATATAAACAGGCTGTCTTTGCAGCAAACCTTCTGAGTGAAGATGGTCAGCTCAGGGCCGGCACTGAAATATTCCTGCCCGGAGCAAAGGTCGCGGCTGTAACGGCATCTGCCCCGGGAAGAGCCTCAAGG
>DCEE01000047.1:26257-30658 GCA_002316795.1 Synergistaceae bacterium UBA1037 | reverse complement strand
AGTGTATTCGGATGGCGCAGAAGTCCGTTCGGGCGCAGGAGGGTCTTCCACTCAGGACTTGATATAAGAGCGCCAAGGGGCAGAGACATAGTTGCGGCTGGTGAAGGAAGAGTAGTGCACTCCGGCTGGATGGGAGGATATGGAAAGACGGTCGTAATTTCTCACCCCGGAGGACTTTCCACCCTGTACGGACACTGCAGCAGCCTTCTTGTCAGGAACGGAGCATCTGTAAAGGCAGGGCAGCTTATTGCAAGGGTCGGGAGTACGGGAAGGTCTACCGGGAACCACCTCCATTTTGAGGTACGAAGGAATGGCACTCCAATGAGCCCGCTGAGATACTTAAGGTAATTTCACTGCGAAACCGAAACATTAAAGGGGCGTTATAGATGACAAAGTTTATTTTTGTTACAGGCGGCGTCGTTTCTTCTTTGGGTAAGGGAATAACTGCCGCATCACTTGGCGTTTTGCTTAAAAGAAGAGGTTACAGGGTAAGCATCTTAAAGATGGACCCCTATATCAATGTAGATGCGGGAGCGATGAGCCCGTTCCAGCACGGAGAGGTCTTCGTAACGTGGGACGGAGCTGAGACCGACCTCGACCTCGGACATTATGAACGTTTCATCGACGAGGCCATTACAGGCGAAAACAGCTGTACGACCGGAAAGGTATATTCCGCTGTGATCCAGAGGGAAAGAAGCGGAGGATACAACGGTGCGACGGTACAGGTCATACCTCATATCACCAATGAGATCCAGGACAGGATATTGAAAGTTGCCGAGGACAAGGATATCGTCATAGCCGAAATTGGCGGCACAGTGGGAGACATAGAGGGCCTTCCGTACCTTGAAGCTATCAGGCAGCTCGCGGGAAGGATAGGAAGGGAGAATATCCTTTACTGCCATGTCACGCTTGTGCCATACATAGCGGCGTCCGGAGAGCTCAAGACTAAACCCACCCAGCACAGCGTCAACGAACTGAGGCGAATAGGCATCCAGCCTGACCTCATTGTCTGCCGTTCGCAGTACCCTGTCAGCAGGGACCTCAGAGACAAGATCGGCCTTTTCTGCAGTGTCATGCCCGACTGTGTCTTTGAGGCCATTGATGCCGACTCCATTTACCGTATACCGGCCATCCTCCATAAACAGGATTTTGACACGATGGCCCTCAGAAAACTGGGGCTCGATACCTCTGTTCAGCCTGATATGGAAGACTGGAATACCTTCCTTGAGAAATATGACCATCTGAAGGGAGAAGTCACGGTCGCCCTTGTCGGCAAATACACAGAGATAAAGGATGCCTATCTGAGCGTGAACGAAGCGATCGCTCATGCGGGGATAGCCAACGGAGTAAAGGTCTGCGTAATGCCTGTCGAAGCGGAGGACCTCGAAAACGGTCCTCCGGAAGAGATACTTTCAAAGGCAGACGCGATCCTGGTCCCGGGTGGATTCGGCCAGAGGGGAGTAGAGGGAAAGATCGCGGCGGCAAAATATGCCAGGGAGAACAAAGTCCCCTACTTCGGCCTTTGTCTGGGTATGCAGGTGGCGGTGATCGAATTTGCAAGAAACGTCCTGGGACTCAACAGAGCAAACAGCCTTGAGATGGACGAAATGACCCCCCACCCCGTCATCCACTACATGGAGGGACAGAAAAACATCTCTGACATAGGGGGGACCTCAAGGCTCGGAGCCTATCCGTGCGAACTCAGGAAAGGTACTATGGCCCATTTCATTTACGGAGCGGACACGATCAGTGAAAGGCACAGGCACCGGTTTGAATTCAACAATCAGTATATGGAGCTCTTTGAAAAGGCCGGTATGGTAGTTGCAGGTGTCTGTCCCACAGGCGGACAGGTAGAGATAATGGAAAATACCGGACATCCATGGATGCTGGGAGTGCAGTTCCATCCGGAGTTCCTCTCACGGCCGGTGCGCCCCCATCCTCTCTTCTTAAACTTTATTGCCGCGGCAATTAAAAATTCTAAAGTGAAAAATTGAAAGGAGGAAACTAATATGAAATTGAAAAGTTATCTGATACTGGCGGCAGTTGTCATCGCAGTGTTCTCATCGGCTTCGCTCTCCTTTGCCTCAGATGCGGCCGCTGACGGAGGTCCTGCCTTTCAGACACTCGAGAGGATAGAGACGATAGTCTATGGTTCACCGCAGGGCGGCGGTCTTCTTTCAAGGCTAAGCGCAGCGGAAAAGGATGTTTTCGGGAGGGAACTTCCGGGCAGCCTTACTGAAAGGCAGACCGCGATGCTCGATTTCCTTGAGAAGGGGACCACCACTCAGCCTTCGCTCCTTTTCAAGCTTTCCGTCGCGGAGTGGGCGGTAGCTCAGGAAATACATCCCGGATGGGCCCTTGCGCGCAGGATCGACACCATTGAAGCTGTCGTCGAAGGAACGGTACAGGGCGGCCCGTACGCCGCGAGAACAGAGAGGCTTATAACAAAACTTCTCCCTGAAGGTGTCCTGTCCACACCGGTCGAGATACCTGCCTCGACTGTCGTAAAGACATCACTTTCTCAGACGCTTACCGTGAAAAATGTAAAGGTCGATGACAAGGTCGTTCTGAAGCTCATCGAAGAGATCGTCGTAAACCAGAACCTTGTGGCTCCCAGAGGAAGCAGAGTTTTTGCCCACATTACCAAGGTCAAGCCTCCGCGCAGCTTCGGAAGGCCCTCTGAGATCGAAATGGCCTTCGATGCGCTTGAAGTGATCGGTCCCAACTCAGTTACAGTTGCAATGGGAGAGGCCGCGAAAAAAGCCATGGAAGCGGATGCAGCGACTGTGGGAGCGGTAGGCGCGAGTTTCGCGGGCGCGGTACTTCTTGGCCCTCTCGGACTGGCCGGCGGCTTCCTCGTCCGGGGCTCTGACAACCAGCTGAAAGAGGGCACGCTCTTCTATGTTGAGACCACTGCAGCAACTACGGTCCCCGGATACAAGATCCCAAGCCAGATATCGTCAATGGCCGTCTCGGGTGATGTCACTTCTCCGCAGGGTGCCGGGTCACAGATCAATCCGTAATATATTGATCGGAATGACATTGATTTGTCAGTGAAAAACATTTCCCGCAAAAAGGCATACACGATAGCAGCGTTGTTTTGTATCGCTGTAGTGTCAGCCTTTTTATGGAGGGACCTAAATCTGTCAAATAGGGCCGCAGACATCCCCCTGCCCGACATAATAGTGGAAAATATCGAGATAGAGAGGGAGATAAACGGAGCGCAGTGGAAACTCATATCTCCGAGGGTGGAGCACAGGGACGGGCTCTTTTACGGAGAGTCTCTTGACATTACGATCACCGAAAGCGGCGACAAGGTCACAAGGATCAGCGCCGATAAGGGCGTATTCACAAGAGCCAACAACGATATTGAAATGACGAGCGCGGATGCCGAGATGACAGAGAAAGACAAGGTATACGACCTCAGGGCGGGCAGGGTCGAATTCAAAGCTGCAAAGGAACTCTGGAGTTTTTTCAAAGGCGTGATGCTTACTGACGGCAAGATCACGGTCGAAGGCAAAGAGGGCACCTATGATGCCAGAAGCGGAGAATGCACAGTAACAGGCGGAGGAGTCGTAACGTGGAAAGAATAAAAAAAACGTACAGGTACGGACCATTACGGGTCATTTCGCTTGCACTCATCCTTGCATGTACATTTTTTCTTACGCCCCTTTATGCCGAAGATGACCGCGACGAGGTGCATATTGACGCAGACAGCGTGGTCTACCAGGAGAACACGGGGATAGCCACGGCAGACGGGAATGTCAAGGTACGCAGCAAGACGATGCGGCTCTTTGCTCCGCATGTCGAATACAACAGCAACAGCCAGCTTGTAGAAGCTTTTTCCGACGAGAGGGGAAAGGTCGACCTTTTCTCGGGGCCGGACAGGCTTACAGGTGAACATCTGACTTACAGCCTTGAGACGAGAAGGGGAGTCCTGACCGATGCCTCGGGCAAGATGGAAGCCCTCTTCATGAAGGGAAACGATGTACGTGTCATGCCCATGGAGGATGCGGTAAAGTTCGGAGTCCTGAAGTCACGGCCCAAAAAGAAGAAGACTGACGCGGAAGACGAGCAGATCACCGAATGGCTGAACGTCACAACGACCACATGTGACTTTGAGAAGCCCCACTACAGGCTCAAATCTAAAAAAGTCGTCATAATACCAAACAAAAAAATGATAATAAGACGCCCAAGGGTGTACATAGGCGAGAAATGTATCTTCACATATCCCTTTGACTACGTCGCAAGGCTTGGGCCGAGGGAGCAGAGCCTCCTTCCCTATTTTGCTTATGATTCCAACAAAGGCATGGGCGGAGGGCTTAAAGGATATGTGGATCTCGGGACCGTCGGAGAACTGAAGGTCAATGCGATATACTGGTCGGACAACATGTGGGAGGC
>DCEE01000047.1:25692-26001 GCA_002316795.1 Synergistaceae bacterium UBA1037 | reverse complement strand
CGTACTCTACCAGGCCCAGAGGGAACTGATAGAGACTGAAATGAGACCGGGGGTGGAACAGCGCTTCAACGTCTGGACCGACCCTGAATTCGGCATATATTCTCCCTGGTACGGTGATGCTTCAGATTGGGGGAGGATAAGGTTCTTCGGGATCTACGGGCGTTATCAGGACAACCTTAAAACCGTACAGCCGTGGAGGGAGAGGATACTTTTCGGGACTGAGATGACAGGCTCTCCCGATGTGGGGGACTTCTTCTTCAAGCCCTTCTACGGAGCCAGATATGTCTACCACACGTACGAGGGAGGAGA
>DCEE01000047.1:25311-25506 GCA_002316795.1 Synergistaceae bacterium UBA1037 | reverse complement strand
GATTTCAGCTTCAGTTCAATGTACTTCAGGAGGTGGGCCGACGGATCATCACCCCTTGCATGGGACAGGTATGCAGACAACGAAAACTTTTACCAGACAGTCTCCTTCCCCCTTCCGTTCGGGGCTTCCTGGGAAAAGTGGACCTTCTCTGTAACTGCTGCCTATGACAATATTTCGCGGGAGATAGCCTCCATG
>DCEE01000047.1:13028-25048 GCA_002316795.1 Synergistaceae bacterium UBA1037 | reverse complement strand
AATTCAGAGGCCACCAAAAAGAGTTTCTAAAGAGGGTTTGATCGATATGAAAATTGTTGTAGCATACGGCGGAACAAGTCCCGAGCGGGAAGTGTCACTGAACTCGGGCAAGGCGGTTTGCGAGGCCCTTTCTGAGAGAGGGCACTCTGTGGTATTGGAAGATGTCCACTCACCAAGGGCATTTGTGGAGAAATGGCACAGCTTCGGCGCTGACGGTGTTTTTATCGCCCTTCACGGGGACTGGGGGGAGGACGGCCGTTTCCAGACATGCCTTGACGCATACGGCATTCCTTACACCGGTTCAGGCCCTGAGGCATGCATGTTTGCAATGGACAAGACTGTAGCTAAGCTCCTCTTTTCCATAAATGGCATCCCGCTGGCTGATGGGACTGTCATACACAAAGGGGAGTATCCTGGACCCCGCGAGAGAGATATGCTCTCAAAGTACGGCGCCCTGATAGTCAAGCCGAACAGCGGCGGAAGCACTGTAGGGGTCACGAAGGCGGAGACGTTTGAAGAACTCAGGGCAGGGATAGATTCATGCTGGAGTGCTTACGGATCGGAGGACAAAGCCCTGGTGGAAGAGTACATCCCGGGCAGGGAGATCACTGTCCCCGTATGGGAGAGGGAAGCCGGCGAAGTCATTGCACTCCCCGCGATAGACATCAGGCCCAAAGTTGGTTTTTATGATTACAGAAACAAATATACCAGCGGCTGCACCGAGTACATCTGCCCCGCGCAATTTCCGGCGGAACTCTCGCAGAAAATAGGGGAGCTTGCGGTCCTTGCCCACAAGAGCCTTGGCTGCAGGTCATACAGCAGGGTAGACCTCAGGGTCACTGAAGAGGGGAAGCCCTATGTGCTCGAAGTCAACACCGCCCCGGGGATGACGGCAACAAGCCTTGTCCCGAAGTCAGCAAGGGCCTATGGCCTCGGGTTCGGCGAATTCCTTGAGAGCGTCATCAGGGTCTCTTTCGGCGTAAAGAGAAGGTTTTAAGCATCAGGCCCAATGGGCCTACCCGCCCCTGTAAAAGGATCGGAGCCGCGGAAAAAGAAAAAAGATCAGGCTTACTTAAGCCTGATCTTCATTATTTTAAGATGTCTTATTCCCCTTGGAGTCCTGACCATCACTTCATCGTCGGCTTTTTTGCCCGTTATGGCCATTCCGACCGGACTTGCCGCGGAGATCCTGTTTTCCTTAATGTCAGCTTCCTCGGTGCCTACAAGGGTATAGATGTAGGTTTTTTTAAGATCCAGATCCTTGAGCGTTACCGTCGTGCCCAGGCTGACTGAGCTTGTGTCGACGTCCTCTGCGTCTACGACCTTAGCCTTACTGAGCTGGTAATCAAGCCAAAGGACCCTGTTCTCAAGCTTTTCCTGCTCTTCCTTAGCCGCGTGATACTCAGCGTTCTCACTTAGGTCGCCGAACCCTCTCGCTTCCTGAAGCTTTGCGGCTATCTCTGCCCTGCCGTCTCCCCGCAGTGCCACTAGTTCCGCTTTCAGTTTGTCATATCCTTCGCGTGTCATTATTACTTTGTCGTCATATGCCTTTGTTGCTGCCATGTGACCAAACACCACCTAAGTCGAAATACTCCTGTGCGGAGAGCATTTTAGCAGAAAGAGTTATAAATATCAAATAGATGTTATAAGAGGACCTATTGCCGGTGCCGTACGGCGGCATCCCTTGCCCATGACCTTTCCGACCACAGCCTTTCCGCGACCGGGGCCCACTCTTCGGAACGCTCCCTGCATTTGGAAGTGAGGTTTCTTACCTCTTCCGGCCTGTCAATATATGTGGAACGGGCTCCTGACTCCTCGACCATCGAAGCCAGATTGTCCGGCTGATCCAGCAGAGGACAGGGACGCAGGAGGTTTTCACAGAAAGGCTGCCTGGTCCTGTACTGCATGAAGAGAGGCGATCTGTAAGCGTCAAGCAGGCTTTTGTTTCTGATGTTGGAGTCGGAATAGTGTATGAACGCGCATGGTTCGATGTCGCCGTTTGCGTTTATATGGAGATATCTTCTCCCCCCGGCAATGCATCCCCTGACGTATTCGCCGTCATTCCAGAAATCCATCGTAAAGATCGGCTTGGTCCTTCTGAAAGAACGTATTTGCCTGTACATGAATTCACGCTGCTCCGCGCTTACCATAAGGTCTTTCACAGCGTTTTCGCCTATTGGGATATAAGTGAAGAGCCATGCGAACTTAGCGCCCATCTCTACCATGTGATCGAAGAACTCTTCGCTGCCTAACGAAGAGATGTTCCTGCTCGTATAACAGCATGATATGCCAAACGGAAGTTTTTTCTCCTTAAGGATCTTCATGGCATTTTCGACAGATCTGTATGTGCCGGACCCCCTGCGGAAGTCGGTCTCCTCTTCGAAGCCCTCGATGCTCAGCGCAGGAACGAAGTTCTTTGTCTCAAGCATTTTGTCAGCGAAGGAGCTGTCGATAAGGGTGGCGTTTGTGAACGCCATGAAGAGGCAGTCATCATGTTTTTTGCATAGATAGAGTATGTCATCTTTTCTTAAGAGAGGCTCGCCTCCGCTGAAAAGATAGGTATATGTGCCAAGCTCTTTACCTTCCCTGACTATCCTGTCAAGGATCTCCCTCTCCAGCTGCATGGAGCTTCCGTAATCCGCCGCCCAGCATCCTTTGCAGCGGAGGTTGCAGGCGCTCGTGGGATCCATCAGTATTGCCCATGGTACGTTGCAGTCGTACTTTGCCTCGTTTTCCGCACGCCTGTTGAAGCCGGTTATTGCCGAGTTCAATATGAAGTTGGTGAAGAGTTTCTTTCTTACATCGGGGTCTATGTCCGAATAGAGGCTTTTGATGAATTTGAACCAGATGTTCTGAGGGTCTGAGGCAATTCTTTCCAGTGCAGGATAGGCTGCCGAATAAATTCCTTTCCTGTCAAACAGCTTTACCCAGTTCACAGCTTTGGGTATATTTTTTTCAGGATCGTTTTCGAGGTACGAGAGGGCGGCCTTAACGCCCATTTTTTCTGCGTATTGCTTCATGTTAAATGCCATAGTGCTCACTCCTTTGTATCTGCGCAAAGCCCCGTATATGCCATGCAGACCCCAACCGGATAAGAACTCGGACACCGTCATGCTGACCATAATTTTAAATCTCGTCAATTTATAAGTCAAATCATGTATAATAGAACATCAGCTATAGATCTCACTGATACTGGCTTGACAATTATAATAAGTAGATGTATAAACGCACACGACAATCTTTATTTTTGCAAGGCGATGACAGGGATAGTAAGGGACAAGCACCATCACAGAGAGGGGATCCCGGTTTTTCCGGCGCTGAAAGATCCCGGATGTTCTTACCCCGAATACCACCCTTGAGCCGGTGCCGAAGCTGAAACAGATAAGGCATCAGGGTGCGCCCTGGACAGCGCGTATGAGGGCTTTTCCCGGATGGGAAGGCCGAATCGGAGTGGAATCGCGGATCATACCGCCTCCTGTAGAAGTACAGGGGCGGTATTTTTTTAAGGAGGAATCGAAATGGGAGTTATCGAAAAATACGCAGAACTTCTTCCTGTAACGGATAAGACCCCCCGGATAACACTGGGGGAGGGCAGCACTCCTCTTGTCCATCTCGATAGGATAAGCAGAGAGATGGATATAGATCTGTGGGGCAAGCTTGAAGGCTGCAATCCCTCGGGCTCATTCAAAGACAGAGGAATGGTTATGGCAGTGGCAAAAGCACTGGAGTCAGGCGCCAAAGCGCTGGTATGCGCATCTACCGGCAACACATCCGCTTCTGCGGCAGCTTACGCTGCTGCTGCGCAGATCCCGTGCTTCGTCCTCCTTCCCGCCGGAAAGGTCGCCCTTGGCAAGCTTGCACAGGCACTGATGTACGGAGCCAAAGTAATAGCTGTGAAAGGAAACTTTGACAGGGCGCTTGAAATGGCCAGGGAAGCCGCCGATACAAAAGGGTTCGCAATAGTGAATTCCGTCAATCCATACAGGCTATGGGGACAGAGGAGCGGGGCGTGGGAAGTCTGTGACGTTCTTGGATCTGCTCCGGACTGGCACGCCATCCCTGTCGGCAACGCGGGGAACATCAGCGCTTACTGGGCAGGCTACAGACAGTATGAAGAGATGGGTAAGATAAAGGCACTGCCCAGGATGATGGGTTTCCAGGCTGCGGGCGCCGCGCCTCTGGTCACAGGAGAGCCCTGTCCCATGCCGGAAACAGTGGCCACGGCCATCAGGATAGGAAATCCTGTGAGCGCGCACCTTGCCAAAGATGCGGTAAGGGGATCGGGAGGAGAGTTTAACTCCGTCACAGACGAAGAGATACTCTCTGCACAGTATTACCTTTCATCAAAAGGCGGCATCTTCGCGGAACCCGCATCATGCGCGCCTCTCGCCGGACTTCTTAAGCTAAAGAGGCAGGGACGCCTGCCTAAGGACATAAAGGTCGTCATGGTCCTTACCGGCAACGGGCTCAAAGATCCCGATACAGCGATGTCTCAGGTCGGAAGGCCCATAGAGATCGGAGATTCTCTTGATGAACTCCTGGAGGTGATGAAAGGTTGAACCCACTCATCACCCTGAGGGTACCCGCCACAAGCGCAAACCTGGGATCGGGTTTTGACACGATAGGCATGGCGGTCTCCCTTTACAACATATTTAAAGTGATGGAACTCCTGCCCGAAAATGAGTACAGGATCGAGGCTCACGGCGAAGGAGCCAAAGAGCTCTCCGACCCTTCAGCCAACCTTGTGGTCAGGGCATACGAAGAGGCCTGCAAAAGATGGGGTGTGAAAGGCCCCGGATTATCGCTCTGGTGTCATAACATCATCCCCCTTTGCCGCGGCCTCGGAAGCTCTGCCGGTGCTGTCGTGGCCGGGGTGCTTATAGCAAAGCACCTGACGTGCCATGATGCGGGCGAGGAAGAGCTTCTCAGGACTATGACGATGATAGAGGGGCATCCGGATAATGTCGCGCCATGTTTTCTGGGAGGCATGGTGGTAAGCTGCTGGGACGGAGATGATCTGAGGTATGTCAGGCTCCCCGCTCTTCCTCCGGAAGTTCTCTGCGTTGTCGCAGTTCCCGACGAGAGGGTGAAGACATCCGATGCAAGAAAGGCCCTTCCCAAACAGGTTCCCTTCGAAGACGCCGTATTCAATCTCGGAAGGGCGGCCCTGCTTACCGCTGCGTGGGCAACAGGCAAATGGGAATACCTCAAATGGGGCATGGATGACAGGCTCCATCAGCAGTACAGAAGCAAGCTGTTCAGCGGCGGAGAGGTCATCTTCTCACGGGTACGCGATCTGCCGGAATGCCTGAGTGTCGCGATAAGCGGTTCGGGCCCGTCCGTAATAGCGCTGGTCAACGGCCCAACGCAAAGGGTCGCCGAGGCGATGTGCAAGACGTTTACGGAGCACGGGGTAAGGTCACAGTTCTTTGTGCTCGACAGCAGCGCGCACGGGCCGCAGGTGGCGGTAGACATGGGGCTTAAGGATGCGGTCAGCGAAGTATGGAGGCACAAATAATGAATTACGCGGAACTCCCTCTGACTGTACTTAAATTTGGCGGGACCTCCGTAGCGGGACCCGAAAGGATGAGGCATGTCGCCCAGATAGTGAAAAAAGTCCGCGACAGCGGGTACAGGGTAGCCGTAGTCGTATCCGCAATGGGCAACATGACTGACGACCTTCTGGCTCTCGCGAAAGACGTCGCTAACACAAACAACGGGCGTGAGATGGACCAGCTGCTGGCCACGGGAGAGCAGCAGAGCGTGGCTCTGCTTGCCCTCGCACTGCAGAAGTTTGGGCTCGCGGCGCAGTCGTTCACCGCGCTTCAGGCGGGTATAAAAGCTGAGGGCTTCCCGATGGAGGGCAGGATATACAGCATCGAGCCCAAGAACGTCGAAAGAGCGCTCAACGAGGGTATAGTGGCAGTCATCACAGGTTTCCAGGCCATTACAGACAGCGGGGACGTCATAACCCTCGGAAGGGGGGGCTCTGACCTGTCAGCAGTAGCGATAGCCGGAGCTCTCGGTGCCGAATCCTGCCAGCTGCTAAAGGATGTCAGGGGCATTATGACGGGAGATCCAAGAGTGGTCAAAAAACCCGTAAAGATCGACAGGATAGGTTTTGAAGAGTGCATGGAGATGGCTGTTCAGGGGGCGAACGTCCTTCAGGCGCGAAGCGTTGAAATGGCGGCCCGTTATAACATCCCGCTCTATGTGGGTTCAAGTTTTTCAGAAGAGGAGGGTACCTGGGTGATGAGCAATCCGGTAACAGAAGGTCTTATAATAAAAGCTGTGGTGCACGATTCAGAGGTGGCAAAGGTGGTTCTGCTGGGAGTCCCGGATATCCCAGGCGTGGCCGCGCGCCTTTTCAGCAGCCTGGCCAAAAACGGTGTGGGCGCTGAAATGATAATCCAGAACAACATGAGGGGCGGAGTAAACGACATCGGTTTTCTCGTCAAAAAGGCAAACCTTGAGACCGCCATCCAGGTATCGCGTGAAATATGCAGGGAGATCGAGGCGCAGGGGGTCTCCTTTGACACCGAGATAGCGAGGGTGACGATCGTTGGCGCGGGGATAGCAAACCATCCCGAGATCCCTTCGAAGATGTTCACGATCCTGGCAGAAGAGGGGATCAACATAGAGATGATCGCTTCCACGGCCCTGGCGCTTACATGCATAGTGGGCTCCAACAGGGCGAAGGACGCCGTCAAGGCCCTCCATGAACACTTTATCGAGGAGGCGTCATTCTAAATGGAGAAAATGAGATCCGTAGCGGTCCTAGGAGCAACGGGGCTTGTCGGCAGGGAGATGATCAAGACCCTTGAAGAGAGGGACTATCCTGTTTCGAGGCTTATTCCGCTGGCATCGCCGAGATCTGCCGGTACGAAGGCAGTTTTCAGGGGGGAAGAGATAACTGTCGAGGCAGTCTCTGAAAATTCTTTCAGAAATGTTGACATAGCGCTCTTTTCCGCCGGCGGATCGACCTCACGTAAGTGGGCTCCTGCAGCAGCCGATTCGGGCTCCGTGGTCATAGACAACAGCTCCGCCTGGAGGATGGATCCAAAAGTCCCTCTAGTGGTTCCTGAGGTAAACCCCGGGGACGTCTTGGAACACAGGGGGATAATAGCCAACCCCAACTGTTCGACGATACAGGCAGTCGTGGCACTATGGCCACTTCATAAAGAGGCCGGCCTCAGATATGTAAATATCAGCACCTACCAGTCTGTCGCGGGCACCGGCATGAAGGCCGTACAGACCCTCAGGGACCAGTCTGAGGCCGCCCTTCGGGGTGAGAGCGCGCCGGACGACGGAGTCTATCCTCATCAGATAGCCTTCAACCTCCTGCCTCACATAGGGGCATTTGATGATGAGGGAATATCGGAAGAAGAATGGAAGATGGTCAACGAATCGCGTAAAATAATGCACCTGCCCGGACTGAAAGTCAGTGGAATAACGGTAAGAGTTCCAATATTCCGTTGCCATGGGGAGAGCATCACCGCCCAGTTCGAGAAGGAGCTTTCGCCCTGCAGGGCCAGGGAGGTCCTCCGCTCCGCGCCGGGAGTGGCAGTGGAAGACGATCCCCAAAAGGCGCTCTATCCCATGCCGGTAAACGGCGCCGGGAAAGATGCGGTCTATGTGGGAAGGATAAGGAGAGACACAGGACTCGACAACGCGGTCTCAATGTGGGTCGTCTCCGACAACCTCCGCAAGGGGGCTGCGCTCAACGCCGTGCAGATAGCGGAACTGCTGTAGCATACCCGGAACTTAAAGCAGGACGAATACAGACAGGTCCTTCTTCGCTCAGGAAGAGGACCTCTTTTTTCTGCTTATTTCTTTTTGCTGTCTCCGGATAGCGCCTTGTCTGAAGAAGTAGTAATATTAAAAAGGGAAGCTGTTTCATTAAAGAAAGGATGAATATTATCATGGACTACGCATTAGAATCCTTAAAGCTTCATGAAAAGTGGAAGGGAAAGATCGAGGTAATTTCTACAGTCCCTGTAAAAACGAAGGAAGATCTATCCCTTGCCTACACGCCTGGGGTCGCGCAGCCGTGTCTCGAGATCCAGAAGGACATAAGTAAAAGTTATGAATTGACAAGGCGTCATAACCTCTGCCTGGTCGTAACTGACGGAACAGCAGTCCTCGGCCTGGGAGACATCGGTCCCGAAGCTGGAATGCCGGTAATGGAGGGCAAATGTGTCCTCTTCAAATCGTTTGGTGATGTAGATGCCTTTCCCCTTTGCATCAGGAGCAAAGACGTCGATGAGATCGTCAATACGATCGCACTCATCTCAGGAAGTTTCGGCGGCGTCAACCTCGAAGATATATCGGCACCGCGCTGTTTTGAAATAGAAAAAAAACTCAAAGAGAGATGCGACATCCCGATATTCCATGATGACCAGCACGGGACAGCGGTGATCACACTCGCCGGACTGGTCAATGCCCTTAAGGTGGTCGGGAAAAAGAAGGAGAACGTCAAAATAGTGGTCAACGGTGCCGGAGCGGCGAGCATCTCAATTACCAGGCTCCTTTTAAGCGACGGTTTTCCTGACATAACTTTGTGTGACCGCGCGGGGATCATTTACGAAGGCAGAGCAAACGGCATGAACTGGATAAAAAATGAAATGGCCCAAAAAACCAACAGGTCCGGGAAAAAGGGGACTTTGGCGGATGCTATGACAGGGGCTGATATTTTTATCGGTGTCTCGGCTCCCGGGACAGTTACACAAGAAATGGTCCGGTCAATGTCCGACAAGGCGATCGTTTTTGCCTGCGCCAATCCTACTCCGGAAATTTTCCCGGATGAGGCAAGAGAAGCTGGTGCCGCAGTGATAGCAACAGGAAGAAGCGATTTTCCAAACCAGATAAACAACGTTTTGGCCTTTCCCGGGATATTCAGGGGGACATTCGACGTACGGGCCGGCGACATAAATGACGCTATGAAGATAGCGGCTTCAAGAGCCCTCGCAGGTCTTATCCCGGACGAAGAACTCTCAGCCGATTACATCATCCCGGCTGCTTTTGACCCGAGAGTCGGCAAGGCTGTCGCAGTGGCAGTGGCACAGGCTGCAAGGGAAAGCGGCGTCGCAAGGATATAAATATATTTTTGTCCGAAGCGGTTGGACAATGGCGGTTGGACAACGATAGATAATGTCCCAGAAAACCAAGTTTTTGGGGGACATGCGCTATAAATGCGAAAATAATCGGAAAAGTGAGTGATGGATGTGTTTATAAACCTTGAAACAGCACAGGAATTGCTCGGCAGATACGGCAGCCCTCTTTACGTTTACAGCGAAAAGATCCTGCGGGAAAGGTGCCGCGATCTGCTTAAAGCCTTCTGCGGAAGGATCAAACCGAGTTATTCTGTCAAGGCCAACACGAACCCATCCCTCCTGAAGATCATTCGCGAGGAGGGGCTGGCTGCTGATGCGATGTCGCCCGGCGAAATATTTGTCCTGCAGAGATCGGGATTCGGGGCGGAAGAGATTTTCTACATAGGAAACAACGTATCCCGGGAAGAGATGAGCTACTGTATGGAGAGAGGGATACTGGTCAGCGTAGATTCGATCTCTCAGCTTGAACAGTTCGGCATGATATCTCCCGGAAGCAGGGTCGCTGTAAGATTCAACCCCGGAATGGGAGCGGGTCACTGCGACAAGGTGATCACAGCCGGCCATAAGACGAAATTCGGTGTGCAGCCGGAATTCTGCCCGGAGGTAAAAAAGATACTTGAGAAATACAGCCTGAAACTGACGGGCATAAACCAGCACATAGGCTCTCTCTTCCTTGAGCCGGACCCCTATGTGGATGCCGCGGCATCGCTCCTTGATATGGCAGCCGAAAACTTCCCCGGCCTCGGATTCATCGATTTCGGAGGAGGCTTCGGCGTACCGTACAGGCCCGGAGAAAAGAGGCTGGACCTGACTGAACTGGGCCGCAGGATGTTTGAGAAGATCGATCTATTTCTTCAAAAATATGATAATAAAGAGGTCCGGTTCAAATGCGAACCGGGCAGGTACATCTCAGCCGAATGCGGAGTGCTCCTCGGGACCGTGCATGCCGTCAAGACGAACTACGGCAAATGTTACGTCGGCACCGACATGGGCTTCAATGTGATGATGAGGCACGTGCTCTATGACTCGTACCACGAGATCGAGGTGCTTTCCGGCAAAAAGGCGGAGAACGGCACAAAAGAGGCTACGATAGTGGGGAACATCTGCGAGAGCGGGGATATACTGGCCTCTGACAGAAAGATCGGACCGGTTTCCGAGGGCGACATCATTGCTGTGAAGAACGCCGGGGCATATGGCTATTCAATGGCGTCCAACTACAACTGCAGGCTCCGTCCTGCAGAGGTCCTTATTTCAGAAGACGGCTCCGTCAGACTCATCAGGAAGACGGATACGTTCGAAAGCCTTATGGCAAACTTCTGACCGTTTGCCGCACATCAGGGATAAAGGAGGGTACCTATTGTACTCAGAAGAAAAAACATTGAGCAAAATGGTGGAGAGAAGACGGGATCTCCACAGGTACCCTGAAACAGGATGGGCTGAATTCAGGACTACAACGAAGATAGCTGAAGCGCTGGCCGGTGCCGGAATGGATATCCGCTTCGCCGGTGATCTCGTCGATCCCGAATACGTAATGGGACGCGGAGCGGATACCGAAGCTCAGACAGAGAGAGCTATTCGGCAGGGAGCTTCCCCGGATCTCATAAAAAAAATGAAGGGGCTGACCGGCCTTGTTGCTGAGATAGAGACAAGAAGACCCGGACCATTGACTGCGATACGTTTTGACATTGACAGCGTGGATACCACAGAGACGGAGGATCCGGAGCATTTGCCGGTCATCTGCGGTTTCAGGTCGGTGAACAACGGCAGCATGCATGCCTGTGCGCATGACGGCCATGCCGCTGTAGGGATGACCCTGGCAGAGGTCATTTCAGCCGAAAGAGACTCTCTCAGAGGAAAAATACGCTTCATCTTCCAGCCTGCGGAGGAGGGCGCGAGAGGCGGATACGCATTCCTGAAGGCCGGGGCAGTCGATGACGCCGACTATTTCCTGACGCTGCACCTCGGACTCGGCAATCCGACCGGGACAGTCTTCGGAGGGACTGACGGGTTTCTGTACTCGACAAAGATCGACGCTGACTACAAAGGTGTCGGTGCCCATGCAGGGGCCGAACCCCAGAAGGGGAGAAACGCCCTTCTGGCCGCCGCCTCCGCCGCGCTCAGCATCCACGGCATCCCGCCCTCTTCAGACGGCCTTGTCAGGACCAACGTCGGTGTGCTTAATGCTGGAGACGGCAGAAACGTCGTCCCCCCAAACGCGCACATGAAGATAGAGACAAGAGGAGCGACTGAAGATGCCGCTCTCTACATATACCGGGCAGTCATGAGGATCCTGAACGGCGCTGCCGAGATGTACGATGTAAAACTGACCACCCGGAAGTGCGGTGAGGCCATAAGCGCAAGCAGCGACCCCGATCTGGCCCGGACCGTAATGGAAGCCGCAGCCAAAGTAAGGGGAGTAAACAGGAGAGAACTGATACAGCCGATGGCCGGAAGCGACGACGCCTGCTGGCTGATGAAAAGGGTACAGGAGAGGGGCGGCAAAGCCACCTATATAGGCATCGGAGCAGACACAAAAGCAGGCCACCACAACGATCATTTTGACTTCGACGAGAACGCGATGGGCATAGCACTGGGAGTGCTTTACCATACGGTCTTTAAGCTGAACGGCCTGTAGTGGGGCGGCTGAGCAATGGCTGAGCGGTCGCTGAGCAATTGTAAGGGCGGTCAAACAATCGTCAAACAGTAGTCAAACAATCGTGAGAATCATAAGAACCGTCGTTCCCGGACGCTTTTGAACGGGAATCCAGCGGCTTGGGGGTTAAGGTTTTTAGATACTACAACTGCTGAGCGATCGCTCAGCAGTTGCTAAGCTGGCGTTTTGATTTATGGTTTTACGATATTACCAATATCGCAATTGGGGCAGATCGTGGATGATGACGACGCAAC
>DCEE01000047.1:0-12741 GCA_002316795.1 Synergistaceae bacterium UBA1037 | reverse complement strand
TCCCCTGCTATTGCGGGTGAGGTCAGTACGTCGGCGTTGAAGGGGGCCCTCCAGACTACGCTGCCTGTCTTTCCGTCAAGGCAGACCAGGACGTCGCTGTTGGTCCCGAAGAAAATCTTCCCTGAAAACGCGGCCGGGGATGAGTAGACGGACTCATTGGCCTTGTATTTCCACACCGGTGATCCGGTAAGCGCGTCAAGCGAGGTGACCCACCCCCTGATGTTGCCGAATACTACCCTTCCGTCCTCGACAAGGGGGGAGGTCTCGATCTGCGCCTTTGAGTCGTAGTTCCATATGACCGCCTGATGCTTGATCCTCGCGCAGTAGATCTTCCCGTCCTGGCTTGTGAAGTAGAGATGGCCGTCTTTAACGGCAGGCGCGGAAACTATCGGTCCTCCGACTACGGCACGCCACCTTAGCTTTCCGGAGGCGGCATCCAGGGCGAAGAGCTTGCCCTCATCGTTGCCGACATAGACCACTCCCCCGGATACAGCAGGGGATCCCTGCACCGCCCGCTCTGTCTTGTACCTCCACTTCTGCCAGCCTGTCTTTATGTCAACGGCATAGACAAAGCCGTCGTTTGAGCCGAAGTAGACGATTCCGTCAGCGACTGCCGGGGAGGAATGTATGCTGTTGTGAGTCGTGAATTTCCATATCATCTTCCCGGTATCTGCGTCCAGGCAGTACATCCTGCTGTCGTAGCTACCCGCGAAAACTTTGCCGTCAGCTATGGCGGGGGAGGATACGACCCAGTTGCCTGTGGGGAAGGTCCATTTGATCTTTCCGGAATAAAGATCCATTGAGTAGATGTTGCCGTTATTGGATCCGAATATTATGGAATCGTTGAAGATCGCAGGCGAAGACCTGACGGCATCGGGGATCTTTACGGTCCAGTCCTTTCTCCCGGTGAGATCTGCGCCGGCGGCAATGTCGGCGGCATTCCCGGTCCTGCGGATGTTTGCGCGGAACATCGGCCAGTCCTGCGCCGAAGCCGGGAGCTGCAGTGCGAGTGTCAGAAACAGCAGACATACGGTAATGTTCAGTTTTATACGGTCCAATCTATATTGCCCCTCTCGGAATTGATATTGACAGGATAAACTCTTTTACGGATTTTTCCATCGTAAAAAAGAATGATTGATAAAGAGGTGCTTTTTCGGCTAGAATATACTGCTGACTGAAGGAGTGACAGAAATGATCCTCGATAAGATCCGAAATTTTAGCATAATAGCCCACGTCAACCACGGCAAGTCGACGCTTGCCGACCGTCTGCTTGAGGAGACGGGTACGATCGACGGCAGGAACATGAAGGCTCAGCTGCTCGACATGCTTGAGCTTGAGCGGGAGCGCGGCATAACAATAAAGCTTGTCCCTGTAAGGATGAACTACACTGCCGGGGACGGACGGGAATACATCCTCAACCTCATTGACACTCCCGGTCACGTCGATTTTACATACGAGGTGTCGCGTTCACTGGCTGCGTGCGAGGGCGCCGTCCTGGTCGTCGACGCCGCTCAGGGTGTCGAGGCCCAGACTGTCGCGAACAGCTATCTTGCAATAGACCTTAACCTCGAGCTTATCCCCGTCCTCAACAAGATAGACCTCCCTTCGGCGCAGCCCGACAGGGTGAAAAAAGAGCTGGAGGATATCATAGGGATAAACGCCGACGACGCAGTCAGCGTAAGCGCAAAGACAGGAGAGGGGATAGCGGACCTCCTTGAGCGGATAGTACGTGATGTCCCCGCGCCGTCGGGTGATCCCGATGCCCCCCTACAGGCCCTTATCTTTGACTCGGTATATGACAACTACAAGGGTGTCATTTGCTATGTAAGGGTCGTCAACGGCACCCTCCAGCCCGGAAAGAACATAAGGTTTATGGCGACAGGCCGTGACTATGAGCTTGACGAGGTAGGGATATTCAGGCCCGACATGGTCAAGGTCTCGGAGCTGGGGCCGGGCGAGGTCGGATACATCGCCGCGAGCGTCAAGTCCATAGAAGAGGCCCGCGTGGGCGATACCATCACAGAGGCAAGGCGTCCGGCAACGGTCCCGCTGCCGGGGTACAGAAAGGTGAAGCCCGTCGTTTTCTGCGGATTCTACCCCGTGGAAAGGGAGGACATAAACCAGCTGCGGGAAGCCCTTGAAAAACTGCAGATCAACGATTCGGCGATCAGCTTTGAACCGGAGAACTCCGCCGCGTTGGGCTTCGGATTCCGCTGCGGCTTCCTTGGCCTGCTCCACATGGAGATAGCGAAGGAAAGGCTCAGCAGGGAGTTCGGCGTCGATCTGGTCGCAACAGCCCCCAACGTCGTATACCAGATAGTGCTGACCAATCAGGATATAATAGAGGCGCATAAGCCTTCGGACTTCCCGGAGCAGGTCAAAACCGAGGAGATAAGGGAGCCTTTCATCAAGCTGACGATATTTATCCCGGAACAGTTTGTCGGTGCCGCCATGCAGCTCTGCCAGGACAAGAGAGGCACTTATGTCAGCATGGACTACATAACGCCCGAAAGGGTGAGGCTCACTTACGACATGCCGCTTGCGGAATTCATACTCGACTTCCACGACAAGCTCAAGTCGTGCACAAAGGGTTATGCCTCCCTCGACTACGACCACATAGGCTTCCGGACGGCCAACCTCGTCAAGGTGGACCTTCTTCTGCAGGATGAGCCTGTGGACGCCTTCTCCTTCATCTGTCACGCGGACCAGGCATACCACAGGGGGCATGCCGTTGTAGGGAAGCTCAAGGAACTCATACCGAGGCAGCTTTTTGAGATACCCGTACAGGCTGCGGTAGGGAAAAAGGTCATCGTAAGGATGAACATAAAAGCAGTCAGGAAAGACGTTCTTGCCAAGTGCTACGGGGGGGACATAACCAGAAAGCGGAAACTGCTGGAAAAGCAGAAAGAGGGCAAGAAGCGCATGAAGCAGGTGGGAAGGGTCTCGATACCTCAGGAAGCCTTCCTCGCGTTCATGGATGTCACGAAGTCAGAGGAGAAATAATGTCAGGAAACGCAAACCCTTTCGAGCCTCCCGCAGGGGGGCTCTCACTTTATCTTCATGTACCCTTCTGCGAAAGGAAGTGTCCCTACTGCGCCTTTGAGAGCAAGGTCCCTTCAGAAGGTGAGAAAGACCTTTGGCTTGAAATGGTGGAAAGGGAGCTTCATTGGTGGGAAGCGCGGATAGGAAGGCCGTCACTTGCGACATGCTACATAGGAGGAGGCACCCCGACAGTCCTGAGCGGTCCCGAATGGGCCAGGCTCGCTGAGATGCTGGAGAGCCACTTCACGTTCGATGCTGATGCAGAGGTGACAGTCGAGGCAAATCCAAACTCCCTCAGCGCAGATCACCTGCTCTTCTGGAGGGAATGGCGCACCACAAGGGTCAGCATCGGCGTACAGAGCTTCGACGATGCTGAACTGGCGCAGCTCGGCAGGCTTCACACCGCCGCGCGGGCCTGCGAGGCGATATCCGCCTCACTCGCGTCAGGCTTTTCAGTCAATGCCGACTTTATGTTCGGGCTTCCGGGACAGACCTTCAGGAACTGGGCCAGGACACTGTCTCAGGCCGCGGCTTCCGGCATAGCGCACATATCCCTCTACCAGCTTACTATCGAACCCGGAACAGAGTGGGGCTCAATGCCGGAGGATGAACTTTCGGACGGCTATCTGCCGTACAGGTGGGCCCAGTGGTATCTGCCATTAAAGGGATTTGGGCAGTATGAGATAGCTAATTTTGCGAAATACGGACATGAAAGCAGGCACAACATAAATTACTGGAAAGAAGGGGACTATCTTGGGATAGGCCCCGGCGCTTCCGGCCACATCAAGGGGTGGCGCTACAAAAACATCTCCGGGCTGAGCAGGTATTCGGGCTCCCTGAAAAAAGGGGCCAGCGCGATAGCTTCGGGTGAGAGGCTCAAGGGAAGCCGCAGGGCTTCAGAAGCGGCTGTGCTGGCACTCAGGATGAAACAGGGGATAGAAATGGAAGCCTTTGCCCAAAAATACGGTTCCGATGAAGAGTCGCGTATAATCAAACTATTGGAGGCCTTCCCCGAAGACCTGTACTCCGTTTCCGGGAACAGGATCTCCCTGACGCCAAAGGGAATGAGGGTCGCCAACAGGATCTGGTCCGAACTGGTTTGATTCCGGGCGCCTGTACATTATAATGTTTCCTGTAGATGGCCGTTGTTCTTTGATTTGATGATCCCATATTTTATCTGACCGCCGGGAGGGGTTCCCCTTGAATGATAAGATCCAGAATGCCATGCGCAATATACCATCGATGGACAAGATCCTTTCGATGCCATGGATAGGCAGGTACGAGGCCGAGATCGGCCGTGATCCTGTTAAATCTGTAATTTCAGGGGTCCTCGACGATCAGAGGGCAAAAATTCTCAAAGATCCCGACACGGCATTTGACAGCGATAAAATTGCAGCTGAAGCGGAAAAGAGACTCAAGACAAGGGCCTATAAAAGCCTGAAGCCGGTCGTAAACGCTACGGGGGTCGTACTTCACACCAACCTAGGAAGATCTCTCCTGGCCAAAGAGGCGATGGAGGCTGTATCAAGCGTGGCAGGGTGCTACTCGACGCTTGAATATTCGCCGGCATCCGGATCCAGGGGGCAGAGAAACGATCATGTGGAGTGGCTCATCTGCCGCCTCACAGGCGCAGAGGCCGCCATAGTTGTAAACAACAATGCCGCAGCCGTCATACTTTCACTCGGGGCGCTTGCGAAGGACAGGGAGACGGTCATCTCCAGAGGGGAACTTGTCGAAATAGGCGGTTCCTTCAGGATCCCCGAGATAATGGCGCTCTCCGGCAGCAGGATGGTCGAGGTCGGGACGACCAACATGACGCATTTCAAGGACTTTGAATCAGCCCTTACCCAAGATACCGCAATGATACTAAAGGTACACCCATCGAACTTCAGCCTGCAGGGCTTTACCTCGTCCGTCCCGCGCGAAGAGCTCGCAAAACTTGCCCATGACAGGGGCCTGATCTTTATGGAAGACCTGGGGAGCGGGATGCTCGTCGATACCGGGACCTCATGCTGCAGCGGGGATCCGACCGTCAGGTCCTGCCTTGACGCAGGGGTGGATCTCGTAACTTTCTCCGGCGACAAGCTTCTCGGAGGACCGCAGGCAGGCGTGATAGCGGGATCGGCGGATCTCATCGGCAAACTTAGAAAATATCCGCTGCTGCGGGCGCTCAGGGTAGACAAGATGACCCTTGCCGCCTTCGAGGCGACACTGAGGCTCTATCTTAAAGGCAATACCGCATCCATCCCGACTTACAGAATGATAAACAGAGACCCTGAAGACATCAGGAGGCAGGCGCTTAGGTTCAGGAGAAAGCTCTCTGCCCTTTTGGGCAGTACGCGCCTGCGTTCTGTCCTGTTGGACGTGGTTCCCGTAGAGGACACTGTCGGCGGAGGGTCTTTTCCCGGATCAGTGCTTCCCGGATATGCTGTCTCGCTGAGGCTGCCTGAACTGGGAAGCGCGGGAAAGCTTGCGGAAAAGCTCAGGCTCCTTGAATATCCGGTCATAGCGGGAGCCGGAGGGGACAGGGTCATGTTCCATATGCGCACCGTCTCAGAAAGGGACGAAAAGAGGATCCTGGAAGGATTCACGGAACTCTTTGCCATTAACGAAGCAAGGGCTGATAACATTGACTGAGAGAGAATATCCGTTCGTCTTAGGCACAGCCGGACACATAGACCACGGAAAGACCGCGGTCGTGAGGGCACTGTCGGGTGTCGACTGTGACCGGCTTGCTGAAGAAAAAAAGAGGGGCATGACGATCGAGCTTGGATTCGCCCCGCTCGACCTGCCCTCCGGAAAGACCATCAGCATCATTGACGTTCCCGGCCACGAGAAATTCATAAGACAGATGGTCGCGGGGGCGGCAGGCATCGATGCCGTCATGCTTGTCATCGCGGCAGACGACGGTGTCATGCCCCAGACAAGGGAGCATCTTGAGATACTGACGCTTCTTGGCGTAGTGAACGGCATTACCGTCATCAATAAAATAGACCTGGTGGATGAAGAGATGCTTGAACTGGCTAAGGACGACGTCTATTCGCTCACCGCGGGCACCTTCCTGGAAGGCAGGCCGATCATCCTCGTTTCGGCCCTGAGAGGTGACGGCATAGAGGAACTTCTGACAGAAATAGAAAAGATGGTCCTCTCATCAAAGCAGAAGGACAGGAACGGGGCTTTCTTTATGCCCGTAGACAGGGCATTCCATATTTCCGGATTCGGAACGGTCCTTACGGGGACCGCGATAAAAGGATCCGTTTCAGAGGGCGACGAGGTGGAGATAATGCCTGCCCGCCTACCTTCCAAGGTGAGATCTATCCAGGTGCACGGTGAGAACGTCACAACGGCCTATGCGGGACAGAGGGTGGCAGTAAATATATCAGGAACATCCCTCGATAAGGTAGGCAGAGGGGACGTCCTCGCGGCGCCGAACATGTTCTCTGCGACGGGATGCATCGACGTCAGTGTAAGCGTGCCTGCCTGCTTTACCGATCCCGTGGAGCACTGGCAGAGGCTCAGGCTCCATGTGGGGACGACAGACACTGTTGCAAGGATATCTCTCCTTGACAGAGACAGGATACTGCCCGGCGAGAATGCGCAGGCCCAGCTGCTCCCTGAAGAAGAGATAACGGTCAGCAGCGGAGCCCGCTTCATACTCAGGACCTACAGCCCCCTGCGGACGATAGCCGGAGGCATTGTGCTCCTCCCGCTGGGCGGGCGTCCCAAAAGCAAGTCGTCAAAGGCATCCCTTCTCTCGTTCCTCAACGTGATCTCATCCGTAGAGAGCGACAGGGAGCGTTTTGCAGCCCTTATCGACTACAGAGGTATATTGAGCACGGGCGAGGCACTTTCGCTGCTTGGAATGGAGAAAAACGCCCTTGAAAGCGCAGTATCGAGTCTGGATGCAAAGGGCAGGATATATGTGATAAAGACAGGCGAGACATTTTACATCTCTTCGGGCAGGGTCGGCCGTTTTAAAGAGCTGCTTCAGTCGGAACTTAGAAAATTTCACTCCGAACACCCCGAGCGCAAGGGCATGGAGGCTGAGGAGGCAGCAAAATGCCTCTCTGCGGGCGACCCGCGTTTCCTCAGGGAACTGCTGAAGATCTTTCTCAGGGACAAATGGCTGGTCCTTGACGGAGACAGGTACAGGCTTTCAGATTTTGAACCCTTTGACGAGGCTAAATTTTTCTCCGGGGTCTCCGGACTCAGGGAGTTTGTCCTTTCAGCCGGATACTCTATGCCTTCTATCGAAGAGGCGCGCGCGGCCCTCGGCATTTCGGAGAGGGAAATGAGCAGGATCATCACATACCTGAAAGAAAAAAAGGACCTTGCCTTGATCGGGGACGGCTATCTTCTCTTATCCGACATAGAGGAAGACCTGCGGAAAAAACTTGCCGGGATCGGGGGAGAGATAACCCTTGCCGGAGTCCGCGACCTGACTGAAAGCAGCAGAAAATATATCCTCCCGATTTTGGAATATTTTGACAGTAAGGGTGTCACGCGCAGAGTGGGTGACAAAAGGCTGCTCCTGAAAAAGTGAGGCCTGTTCGGGTGATGAAAGCGTTGTGCTGTTACAGCCCTGATTGTTTCAATTAGTAAATATTGTTGAAAACTTGATATTTATCTGAAATTGATGTACAATAGTCCGACTATGGGTCGGAGGTGAAGTGTATGGCGCATTCTTTGGATACAATTAGAGAACTTGTGCGTCTGCACAAAGGGTCCCGGATCTTTTACAGAGCCGCGAACGGACGCAGAAAAGTTGAAGAGCGCAACGGGGTCATTCAGGAGACATATCCAAGTCTTTTTACTGTCTATATTGAATCTCAGCAGAGCACAGTATCCTTCAGTTATGCCGATCTCCTTACAAGAGAGGTCGAGGTGCAGCTGGAGTCAAGCGGGGAAAGTCTTTTCTAAACGATGAGGATCACATGCCCTGGCTTTTGCCAGGGCATGTTTTTTTATGGAGGAACAATTCCGGCAGAGGTGACAGCAATGAATGGATCATACATCAGCCCGGTCAAGATCAACCTGACATTGAGGGTACTTTCAAGAAGACCTGACGGCTACCATGAAATTATTTCTCTGTTTTGGAAGAAAAAAGGCATAGAGGGGTTGACAATTCAGCCCCATGGCAATGAAAATATAGGTGACATTCTGGATGTCAGGGGCATGGAGATCAGCGGTGAAAATATCCTTTTCAGGGCATTGAAATGGGCGAGGAGCCGCTCTCCCATAATTCCCCCGCTGAGGATGCGGCTGACAAAGGAATTTCCCGCGGGAAGCGGCATAGGAGCCGGCAGCGGCAACGCTGCGGCGCTTCTGATGCACCTAAAGGCTTACTATGGCCTTGACATTGAAAACGGCTCTCTCTCTGCAGTAGGGGCCGACATTCCGTTTCTTGCCGGAGATGCCGGACTTGCCATGGTCGAAGGGCTGGGAGAGAAGATACGGCCGCAGAGCCCGCTGAAAGGTCTGAGGTGGATCATAGGGTTCCCGTACTGGAGATCTGACACTTCCGCCGCGTACAGGGGGATCGATGATCTTCGCAGGGAAGCGAGGGTATCTCTTTGCCCCGAAGAGTACGAGACGGAAGCCTTTGAGATACTTCGCAAATTGCGGGCGGGTCAGGCCGCAGGTCTCCTGCCCAACGATTTTCTTGATGTGGTGTCAAAAGGCCGTCCCGAGTACTTCAGGGCCTTTGAAACGGCAGAGAGCTCCGGAGCGCTTGCATGGGGGCTCTCGGGGAGCGGAAGCGCTTTTTTTATGGTATTCGACGACGGAGAACTGAGCAGAAGGGCGATCTCTTTGCTGGATCGGGAAGACTGGTTAATAAAAACAACGGAATTGGAGTGATGCTCAATGAGAGGGCAAAGAACGGAAAGACTTGTAAGGCTTGCAGCCAGGTTTATGCTTACTCCTTCCAAACTTGTCTCGCTGACTGATCTGGCAGGCAAATTCAACGTATCAAAAACTGTGATCAGCGACGATGTCGAAGTGATCAACTCCGCAATGACAGCCGAGGGCTTCGGCCAGATGCAGGTGGACCGGGGCCGCAGCGGAGGCGCGCGGTTCATCCCCCTCTGTACCGGAGAATACAGGGCGAAGATGCTGCAGAACATAGCGGAGACGCTTGCCGACAAAGACAGGTATCTGCCGGGAGGACTCATCTATTACAGCGACCTGATATTTAATCCTGAGATAGCCCTGTCCCTCGGATACGCGATGTCTTCGCTTTTCCCGGGCTCGCAGCCTGACGTCGTGATGACATCTGAGGTCAAAGGGATCCCTGTCGCAATGTTTGCGGCTTACGCAATGGGAGTCCCTCTTGCGGTCTGCAGATTCAGGAACAGGCCCAGTGACGGCTCCGCGGTAGGAGTCCACTATCCGACAGCAAGCGGCGACGTTAAAACGATGTATATCGGCACAAGACAGCTCAAGAGAGGATGCCGCGTACTGATCGTAGATGACTTCATGAGGGGCGGGAGCACTGCTGCGGGAATGCTGCTGATGGCCAAACAGTTTGATGCCGAAGTTGTCGGGGTGGGTATCTTCATTGCCTCAGAAGAGCCTGAAATAAAGGCTGTACCCGAATTCAGGTCACTTCTGACCCTTTCGCACCGTCAGGGGCAGGCAAATCTTTTTGTAACACCCGATAAATAAATTTAAAATACCGTTTGACGTAATCCCATTCTTAGCGTAGAATCTTACGCCGGAAGGGAGGTGACCATGTCATGGGTATCAAGATCAACCTTGATGAGTGTATAGGTTGCGGTGTATGTGTCCAGCTTTGCCCCGAAGTTTTCAAGCTTGACGAAGACGAAGGAAAGGGCATGGTTATTTCTCAGGAAATTACTGACTGTGCCAAAGAGGCTGCAGACAGCTGTCCTGTATCAGCTATCACCATAGACTGACAAATGAGGGCCCATAGCTCAATTGGTTAGAGCTCCCGGCTCATAACCGGATGGTTTCAGGTTCGATTCCTGATGGGCCCACCAGACAATCAAGACCCCGCCGCAGAGCGGGGTATTTTTTTATTCCTAAGGCGGGGAATTCGCGGTCTTTGGCCGCTGGAGAATTTGCAGCCTCTGGCATATCTGGTTGACAACATAAACCAACGTGATAGAATTACTCCCGTGTCGTATTTTTGCACAATGTACATGGTTTTGATCTGCCCGGTTAAAAAACAACAGCTCAGCAACAGCTCAGCAATCGCTCAGCCACTGCTCAGCTGCCTTTAAGCGGCACGCAACACGCCGCAAACCAAGAGTGGGGCTGTAGCTCAGCGGGAGAGCACTTCCCTCGCACGGAAGGGGTCGGGCGTTCAAATCGCCTCAGCTCCACCATTCTTAAAAAAACAGAATATTTACAAATACAAAGCCCGGGTCATATGTCCTGGGACTTTTTGTTTATTAAAGCTACGCAAAGAATTTATTTAAGTTCAAAATGTAAAAATTGCTTTCAACATAATTGAACCACTAAATATTCATGTGCTTGTGCATCCCATTGATATTTATGTTTCTTATGCATTGTTCATAAAGAATAATGCCTGATTTTGTGCTAGAATTACTAATCATTTACAGATATTATGAGAATAATATATTAAGTATTTTTTAAATATCGTATTGATTTGTACCAGAGTTAATAATAAATTTGCAATGTTTCGGAGGTCATTGTTTTGGACGAGAGAAAATATGAGATTCCCTGTTATGAAGAAGATGAGACGGAGATATCTCTTTTAGACATTCTCCTTATAATCGCCGAAGGCAAAAAAATTATTATTTCTTGTATCTTGGTATGTCTTTTCGCTGGGTTTGGGTACGCTTTGTTCCTCAATAAACCCGAATATGCCAGCTCGATGCAGATCGCAGCGATAACTCAGTACAGCCCTAAGGCTGGTGATTTCAATGTTTACGTGCAGGGGAACCTGATATCAGGGATTGTAAAAAGTGATGCGGTACTTGATTCCGTAATAGATATCAACGACCTTCTTAGTGATGATGGAGAGTCACAAACACGAGTTGCTGCTCGCAGAAAACTTAAAGATTCAATAGATCCCAAAGTAGACGACAAAAGCGGCATAATAACTGTAACAGTAAAAGGCCCCTCTCCAGAAAAAGCATTGAATATTGCTAAATCCTTGTATGATTCATCTCTTGTCATACTCCAGGAAATGGGTGTTTTTCTTTCCAATCAGAAAGATGCATACATTGAGACTGAGATACAAAAGAGTATAGAAAAAATTCAAAAATATAAAGAAAAGGCAAATACCATAGGAACCAACAAAGATCTTGATGAACTCATGAGGACTCTCTCCCTGTTCTCGTTGTATGAGGAAGGCGCTGTCTATAGAAGAAGCTCTCCAATGATTGTTCAGCTCGTATCACCTCCATCTCTTCCGGATGAACCGATGCCAAGAGGCAGGGGAAAGATCGTTGCCCTATCGGCCATATTGGGGATGTTCCTTGGTCTTACATTTGCCTTTATCAGCCACTTCCTGCGTGTTTCTTCCTCCGATCCTGAGACTGCGCAGAAGGTGAAACGCTTAAAAGAACTGGCAGGTTTTAAAAGAGATATAGCTAACTAAAGACAGGAGCTCTGTGCGATGCTGCAAAAAGATAACAGACTCATCAAGGCTCTTTTGTCTATTTACCTTAAATTTGCGTCGAGGGGGAGATATGTCCTCTTCCTTGACTTTATTTCACTTGCCCTCGCCGTCTACTTCGGCTACGCTCTTCGGCTCACTTTCTTTATTGAAATGGGCTACGCAGGAGAGCTTCTTCAGACTGTTTTCATCTTCTCTGCCTGCATCCTTATCCCTCTCATCTGGGGCGGGGCCTACAAAGTTGTATGGCCAAGGGCGAGCGTAGAAGAATATACGATCCTGCTAAGATGGTATGTTGTAGGCACAGCCATCTTCCTGGTCCTCTTCAAGATAAGCGATGAATTGAGGATCCCCAGATCTTCCCTCTCTATACTTATTATCCTCGGTCTCTTCTTCCTTACAACAACACGCGCTTTCTGGAAGCTTGCCTTCGTAACGCGTTCCGGAAGACCTTGCGATCAGCAGCGTGCGCTGATAATCGGAGCAGGCGAGGCCGGCACCATGCTTGCCAGAGACCTTATAAGAAATGACACGGAACTAAAACCTATAGGGTTTGTCGACGATGATCCCAGGCTGACAAACATGTCAGTTGCATCACTTAAAGTCCTTGGAACAACAGAGGAACTGCGCAAAACAGTTATTGATGAGAACGTTGCCGTTGTCCTGATAGCCATCCCTTCTGCATCGGGCCAGAAAATAAAAGAATTTGTAAGATCAATGGAAGGCCTGAATGTAAAAGTCAGGATCCTCCCAAGCCTGCTTGACCTTGCAGACGGAAACGTAAGCGTCAAACGTCTCCGTTCTGTCAAACTGGAAGACCTCCTGCGCAGGGAGCCTGTCAAACTGGACAACCCGGAGATAGAAAACCTCATCAGGGGCAAACGTATCCTTGTAACGGGAGCCGGCGGATCGATAGGATCAGAGATATGCAGGCAGGTCGCTGCAAAAGGGCCTTCCGAACTGCTCGTCCTCGGCCACGGGGAACAGTCCATATACAACCTGCTCGAATCATTCGCCCAGTCCGGAAACAAAGTTCCTCTGATGCCGATAATAGCTGACATTGCAGACAAAGTGACCCTTGATTCGATATT
>DCEE01000060.1:22598-22793 GCA_002316795.1 Synergistaceae bacterium UBA1037 | reverse complement strand
GCGAAGCGAGCGAATTCTCCAGCGACTGGGATTTTAAGTCGCGAATTCACCGCAGGACGAAGTCCTGCAAATTCTCCGCGGCATGCTCCATGCCGCAAAATTTCTACTCTGGAATTTATTTGTAAGATGTGTTAATCTTCGCAAACGGAGATGGTGCTGTTTGTACAAATTCAGTAATGTTATGAAAAAGTACGC
>DCEE01000060.1:1165-22394 GCA_002316795.1 Synergistaceae bacterium UBA1037 | reverse complement strand
ACGATAATAATGAACAGCATCGAGACACCCGCAGTCGCTGTCGTCTCCGTCCTCAGGCAGACTCTTTCAAAACTTTACAGGTCCGTCAACAGCCTATCCAACACTGATCAGTCATTTTTTGCAGGCAGAAGCGATGTGTATGACCACTCTTCATTCCGTCCTTTGCCAAACGTCCTCGATAAAGACCACATCACTTCGGAGAGGGAACACCTCTTTCTTCCTGTTTTGGATCTCGTACTCCTGATTTAGTCCGACTTCTCCTTTTTCGTTTCCGAATTTCAGATAAGCGTTTAAAACCGGGCTGTCTGCGTACAGCCCATGTTCTGACAGGAAAGGTTAGGAGGAAGCAACAAATGCCGCATCTTCACATGGGGCTGGATATCGGTTCAACAACGGCGAAAGCTGTACTGCTGGATGATAGGGACAGACTCGTTCACAGCAGGTACTGCAGGCATTTTTCCGATGTCCGCTCGGCAGTCTGTGATATTTTTAACGAAGTTAGGCAGTCTATAAAAAATTCAAGGATAACGCTTGCGATAGCCGGATCCGGAGGGATCGGGGTAGCAGAGGAGATGAAGCTCCCGTTCACGCAGGAGCTTATTGCATGTTCCGCATCGGTCAGCAGGTTCATCCCGGAGGCAAATGTATGCATTGAGCTTGGCGGTGAGGATGCCAAGCTTACATATTTCGATCCCAACGGCGCCGACCAGAGGATGAACGAGACTTGCGCCGGAGGGACCGGGGCCTTTCTTGATCACATGGCGATGCTCATGGGAACGGACCCGGCAGGGCTGAACGAGCTTGCGTCAAAACACAGGATGATATATCCGATCGCGTCGCGTTGCGGGGTCTTCGCCAAGACCGACGTTCAGTCCCTGATGAAGGAGGGGGCCGAGAGGGCGGACATAGCGGCATCGATATTCCAGGCCGTAGTGAACCAGACGATAAGCGGACTGGCCTGCGGGAGAAGAATCGTCGGAAATGTCGCATTTCTCGGAGGGCCGCTTTATTTCCTTCCGGAGCTGAGAAAGAGATTTTCCGAGACTCTCAGGCTTCTGCCCGGCCAGACGATATCGCCCGAAAACTCACACCTCTTTGTAGCCCTCGGTGCGGCGCTCCTTGGGAAGAAGAATGACGTGGTGAGCATATCAGAACTCGACAGAAGGTCGGCCGTCTACTCGCTTCCGCTCAGCATGGACGGCGTTCCGGGGCTGCCTCCTCTTTTCCGTGACGGGGAAGAGAGGAGGGAGTTTGGTGAAAGGCACAGAAGGTCGGGAACACCGCGAAAAGAGATAGCCTCGGCATCGGGGCCGGCCTATCTTGGCATAGATGTGGGGTCGACGACGACAAAGGCTGTTCTGACAGACGGAGACGGCAGGATCCTCTTCTCCGACTACAGGATGCAGGGCGGAAGCGAACCGCTGCGTACAGTCAGTGAGATGCTGAAGGAACTCTATTCACGGATGCCGGAAAGTCTCTTCATAAAGAGCAGCTGTGTGACAGGGTACGGGGAAAAGCTTATCCAGACCGCTTTCGGGGTAGACATGGGAGAGATAGAAACTGTCGCCCATACCAGAGCCGCCGGAAAGATCGATCCCGATGTGGAATTCATCATCGACATCGGCGGACAGGACATGAAGTGCCTGAAGACGGAAAAGGGGACGATAAGGCAGATATTCCTGAACGAAGCCTGCTCATCGGGCTGCGGCTCTTTCCTGCAGAACTTCGCTGAGTCCCTCGGGATGGATATGGATGAGTTCGTATCCTGTGCTGAGAGGTCCCGTTCGCCCGTAGATCTGGGTACGAGATGCACGGTATTCATGAACTCCAAGGTGAGGCAGGCCCAGAAAGAGGGCTCGTCGATCGAGGACATTTCCGCCGGACTTGTATATTCCGTCGTCCGGAACGCGCTCTACAAGGTGCTGAAGATAAAGAGCGCGGATGAGATCGGGGATCATATCGTCGTTCAGGGCGGAACTTTTAAAAACGACGCGCTGCTCAGGGCGTTTGAGATAGTTACCGGCCACAGTGTGCTCAGGCCGGATATCCCGGAGTTCATGGGCGCTTACGGAGCGGCCCTGATATCAAAGGACCGCGAAGGCACCTGCAACAGCTCGATAATCACAAGGGAGCAGCTCATGATGTTCGGATCTGAAACAGAGACGAAACGCTGTCAGGGGTGCGGCAACAGCTGCCTGCTGACAGTTACTTCCTTCAGCGGAGGACGGAGGCACGTTACAGGAAATATGTGCTCCAACGGAGAGACCGAGGGGACTGCGGCGCGGGAGCTTCCTCCGAACCTCTATGCCGCGAAGTACAAAAGGCTCTTTGAACACTATGTTCCCCTCAGTTCTGAAGACGCCCCTAGGGGAACCCTGGGGATCCCGAGGGTGCTGAACATCTACGAAGATTATCCTTTCTGGTTCACACTCTTCACCGAGCTGGGGTTCAGGGTGGAACTTTCCTCTCCGCGTCCTGACGAGAGCCTGGCTATTGACACTGTACCGTCGCAGACGCTATGCTTTCCTGCAAAACTGGCGCACCGCCACCTCCAGGAGCTGGTCGTCAGGGGAGTGAAACTCATCTTTTATCCCGGCGTACAGAAGGAAGCGAGAGAGTACAGGGATGCCGACAACTGCTTCAACTGCCCCGTAGTGGCCGGGTATCCTGATGTGGCGGGGCTGAACGTGGACGGACTGAGCTCGGGAGATGTGCGTTACATCCACTCTTTCTTTTCTGTCGATGCGCCTGATAAGATCGCGGGACAGGTGGCGAAGGAGTTCGCCCGGGACGGGGTAGTCCCTGTAGAGGCGGCAGAGGCTGTTAAAAAGGCATACGCGGCACAGGCTGAGTTCAAAAGTGATGTAGAAGAGATGGGAGACCGGGCGGTAAGGCATGTAAACGCTAAAGGAATAACGGGGATAGTTCTCGCAGGCCATCCTTACCACCTTGATCCCGTCGTCAACCACGGCATCCCGGAATTGATAAACGGTCATAACGTAGCTGTGCTGACTGAGGATTCGGTCGCCGGAAGGTCAAGGGGCATGGAGACGGGCGCGGATCTGAAAGTGATCGACCAGTGGGTCTTCCACTCCCGCCTCTACAGGGCAGCCAGCGCTGTCGCCAGGGATCCTGAGCTCCGCAGGTTTGAGCTGGTCCAGCTCAATTCCTTCGGATGCGGACTGGATGCGATAAGCGCGGACCAGACTGCCGGGCTTCTGGAAAGGGAGGGGAGGATGCATACCCTTCTTAAGATAGACGAGAGCAAGAACAACGGTGCCGTAAGGATCAGGATACGATCTCTTCTCGCAGCTGTCCGGACAAAGCAGATGCCTCAGGAAGCCCCGTGCGGTGCCGTAATCTCAGGATCAAGGAGGCGTACAGTTTCTGCCGGCAAAAGGACGATACTCTGTCCGCCGCTCTCGCAGTATCACTTCCAGTTTCTTGAGCCGATAATGAGGGCGGAGGGCCATGACTTCAGGGTACTGCCCGAAGGAGGCAGGGAGTCGGTCGAGCTGGGGCTCCGATATGTGAACAACGATGCCTGTTACCCGGCCATGATCGTTGTTGGACAGTTTCTCAACGCGCTGAAGAGCGGCCTGTACGATCCGAAAAATACGGACTGCTTCTATGCCCAGACTGGAGGATCCTGCAGGGCCAGCAATTACGTGCCCCTTCTCAGGAAGGCCCTCGACGAGGCGGGGCTTAAAGAGGTCAGGGTCCTGACGGTCAACTCACAATGCAGGAACTCAGTCGCTTTCCGCCTCTCCCCAAGGGTGATGTACCGCTCTGCCAAAGCCATGGTCTACGGCGACCTTCTTATGAGGCTGCTTCTGAGGACAAGGCCTTATGAACTGAACAGGGGCGACGCAGAGGCACTCTATGACAAATGGTCTTCAAAATACAGAAAGACGATAACGAGCGGACGCGGTCCGGATCATGCCTCGTTCATCAGGGATACTGCAGCGGATTTCAACGCGTTGCCCGTTTCCGGGACGGAAAAGCCGAGGGTCGGGATAGTTGGGGAGATACTGGTCAAGTATCACTCGGGAGCAAACGACAGGCTTGTGAACCTGATAGAGGCCAGCGGAGGAGAAGCAGTGCTTACCGATATCGCATCCTTCCTTCTCTACTGTCTCTTTGATCCGGTATTCAGGTACAGGGAGCTCTCCGGCAGCCTCCGCTCAGCCATAGCCGGACGGGGCGCCATAGCTGCACTCGAACTTCTGCGCAGGCCCGTCAGAAAGGCTCTTGAGGGGACGCGCTTCGGTACGCTGCATAACATTTATTCTCTCGCGGACAAAGCCTCCTCGGTAGTTTCCTGTGCCAACCAGGCAGGTGAGGGGTGGCTGCTTACGGCTGAAATGATCTCGCTGATAGAGGGCGGAGTGAAGAAGGTGATATGTGTCCAGCCCTTTGCATGCCTTCCCAACCACATTACGGGGAAGGGAGTGATAAAGGAGCTGAGAAGACGCTATGCTGGGTCAAGCATACTCGCGCTCGACTATGATCCGGGCACGAGCTCCGTCAACCAGATGAACAGGATCCGGCTGCTTATGTCCTGAAGACTTTGCTCCGAGGGGGCCTGCGAAGGGGCCCTTAACAGTAGACTGAGCTGTCCGTCCAGTTCCTCTCCAGTTCCTCGAGCCTTTTAAGCGCCTTAGGCCCCAGCTGCTCGGCGACCTGTATGAGCAGGGTGTTGATAAGACCGATCGGGATGAGGAGCGAGTCGATGTGGGCTATGTGGGCGCAGGGCGAGACGATGCACATGTCTGCTGCCTTCGCCAGCGGACTGAACGGCGAGTCGGTGATCGCGGCGGTAAAGAATTTTCTCTTTTTCGCGAGTGTTATGCATTCCACAGTCTGCCTTGTGTAACGCGGATAGCTGATCCCTATGACGATGCTGTTATGGGGGGCCGCAACAAGGTGGTTGCCCATCGTGTCGGTCGTCGGAAGCTGGACGTTGGTGAAGAACCAGGAGAGGTAGTATTCCATATATACAGCAAGAGTTCTCGTGCTTCGGAGGCCGACTATGTAGATCGCATCCGAGGCACATATTTTTGCCGCAAGCTTTTTGATCGTTTCGTCGTCGACTGTGGAAAGCGATTCCTTCGCCTGTTCCAGGTCGCTGTTGATGACTCTCGCTATGAGCCCTCCTGTCTGTGGCTGCAGCTTGTGCGTCTGAAGGCGTCCGAGTGTGGAAAGCTGGTCCTTTGCCTCTTCCTGCAGGGACTTTATGAAATCCGGAAAACTTGAGAAGCCCAGGTTAGAGGCCATCCTTATAACCGAGGCTTCGCTGGATCCGGCGTTTTTGCCGAGCTGTAGCGCGGTCAGGAAGATCGATTCCAGTTTGTTCTTAAGCATGTACTCCGCAATTTTTCTCTGTGCAGGCGGAAGACTGCCCAGGTTGTTTTCAACGTTTCTCCAGCCCATTGTCGCCACTCCCAATATCATAAAATCAAATGCTGCCCATCATGATGATCCCCGAAATCAAAAGCACCATAACTTTATCACAAAAACAGCCGGTTCAGAAATACTTGCCATACAATTTCATGCAATTTAAGAAAAAAATAAAAACAATTAAGAGTTGACAAAAAAAATGATATAAGGTATAAAAAACTGAAGGAAATCCTTCATATGCTTATGTGTTGTCACAGGTGAATACTGTAGTGATTAAAAGCTATTTCAAGCATATATTTTTTTAAATCAAAGCACCTCTTCATTGAACCGTCTCACCTGTTAATAAGCATTATGATTTATTTCCTTCAATTATGACGGGAGGTAGAAAACAGGATGTTACAGCACTCATTTCCCCGAAGTTTCAAAGCAAACTACATTGAAGCGGACCATGGAGAGGGTATCTATATATATGATACCGAGGGCAAAAAATATCTTGACGGCTGCTGCGGTGCCCTGATCTCAAACCTCGGGCACTGCAACAAAGACGTCATTGATGCAGTCAAGGCTCAGTATGAGAAGATCGAATTCGCGCACCCCTCACGCTGGAAATGCCGGATAGTGGAAGAAGCAGCATCTGCTGTTGCAGAAACAGCGCCGGGTGACCTGGACCAGGTCTGGTTCGTCAGCGGCGGAAGCGAAGCGATAGAATCAGCTGTTAAGCTTGCCAGGCAGTACTTTGTCGAAAGAGACGGACCTGCCACGAGCAAACATCTGACGATCGGACGTTGGAATTCTTACCACGGGAGCACCATCGGCACTATGGCGATAGCCGGATCCATGGCTCGCCGAAGAGTATTTTCACCGCTCTTCAGGGAATCACCCAAAATTGCTGCCTCTTATTGTTACCGCTGTGAGTTTGGAGCTGAATATCCCTCATGCGGTGTGATGTGTGCAAAACATCTTGAAAAAATGATAAAAATAATAGGTCCCCAGTATGTTTCGTCCTTCATCGCAGAGCCTCTTGTCGGGTCAACAGTCGGTGCGATAACGCCGCCTGATGAATACTGGCCGATGATAAGGGAGATCTGCAGCAGATATGACGTTATCCTGATCGCTGATGAAGTAATGACCGGATGCGGGCGGACAGGGAAAAACTTCGCGGTCGATCACTGGAATGTAGTGCCTGATATCATCGCTACTGCCAAGGGGCTTGCCGCGGGATATGTGCCGACAGGCGGGATCATCGCAAGAAGCAGTATTGTTGAAGAGATCAAAAACGGCAGCGGCACATTCATGCATGGCCACACCTATAACGGAAATCCGATAAGCGCTGCCGCTGTATGCGCAGTTTTTAAGTACATGAAGGAGCACAGTCTGGTCGAAAACGCTGCAAAGATGGGGGAGATACTTGGAGCAGGAGTGAGAAAGATCGCAGCAGAAAACCCGATCGTGGGCGATGTCAGAGGCAAAGGGCTTATGTGGGGATTTGAACTGGTGAAGGACAAATCTACCAGGCAACCCTTTGAAAAAACAGGGGCAGCAAATGTCGCTACGAAGGAGTGCGTGGACAGGGGCCTGATCATTTATCCGGGTTCTGGTCAGGTGGACGGACTTCTGGGAGACAATTTCCTTGTCGCGCCTCCTCTTATCATCAACGAGGAACAGGTGAACGAGCTGCTGGAAAAACTGGCTGCCGGACTGGATGCGGCGGCAAAGAAACTGCTGTAAAGTTTTTTGCCCTGCCGTTTACGGCAGGTATCCATAGCAACGCGAAATAATACATCATTTAAGGAGGTATGTTTTTTATGAAGAAGAGGAACATTATCGCGCTTGGTATCATCGCAGTTATGCTTTTTGCAGGTATCGCCTCCGCTACGACGTTTATCACCATCGGTTCAGGCGGAGTCGGGGGAACATATTACCCGCTCGGCGGAGTAATGGCTGAACTTCTGACGAAGGGCGGACTGGACATCAAGGCTACATCCCGCTCGACTGCGGCTTCAAAGGAAAACTGCCGTCTTGTTGCCTCAAACAAGGCACAGATAGGGATGACGATGGGATCGACCCTCTATCAGGCTTACACAGGGACCGAGGCTTTTCAGCAGGACGGAAAACTCCCGCTCCTGACCCTCATGAACATGTATGCCGCCCCGCAGCACCTTGTGACTACGACCAAGACAGGCATCAAGACCTTTGCTGACCTTAAGGGCAAGAAGATATCCCTGGGGGCTCCCGGCGGCGGAGACCAGCTTCTCTCCCTGATGATACTCGAGGCAGCCGGATGGGATCCCGACAAGGACATCAACAAGCAGCAGCTGACACAGCCCGAAGCGGTAACTGCGCTCAAGGACGGCAACATCGATGCCGCTTTCTTCAACTTCGCGGCGCCCGGCTCGGCGATCATGGAGATAGCGGCCGTACGTGACGTGGTTTTGATACCGCTTCCGGACGACGTTATCGACAAGGTCACCAAGAAGAACCAGTTCCTTCTGAAGTACACGATCGAGAAGGGGACCTACGCAAAACAGGATCAGCCCTGCAAGACTGTGGCTGACGCCAACTTCCTCGTAGTAAACGGCAAAATGACAGAAAAGGTAGCATACGACTGCCTTAAGACTTTCATTGACAAAAAAGACGAACTTATGAAAGTCACTCCGCACGCGGCCAACTTTGTCCCCCAGAAGGCATCAGTGGGGATCATCCCATTCCACCCGGGAGCTGCCAAGTATTTCAAGGAACAGGGAATAACAGTTAAGTAGGTTGCCCCGACACATAGTTGGATCTCAACGGGGGGCATTTGCTCCCCGTTGATGTTAGAAGCCTGACATTATGGGAGGTCTGTAATATGGAATGTGATCAGGGTCTGCGTAAAGCAGATGATATCGAAAAGCTGGACATCGTTCCGGAGATAGTTGAAGATCCTGATGAAAGTAAAAAGCGGAGACTATCCGGCTGGCAGTTTTACCTTGTGGCAGGCATAGCAATAACAGCTTCCTGCTTCCACCTCTACACAGCGGCATTCGGGCTTTTTGCGGCAATGACACAGAGGGCGTGGCACTGGATGTTCATGGGTGCGCTTCTCTTCCTTATATACCCCGCGTCACAGAAAAAAGGAAATAAGCTGAAGATAAGCATCTTTGACTGGATACCCGCGATACTTATTATCGTCGGATGCGCGAACATACTCCTTAACTACGACGCGATAGCAGCCCGCGAGGGCTCGGCGATCCCGTCTGACATCTACCTCGGCGTAATAATGATAGTGCTGGTGATAGAGGGCGCGCGAAGATCCCTGGGATGGCCGCTTCCGATAGTCGCGACGCTTGCCCTTGCTTACGGAGTATTCGGGCCTTATATGCCCGGCATCCTGGCACATGCGGGCTTCTCTTTTGAAGAGCTTGCCCCATTCATGTACCTGCGCACGGACGGGATATTCGGAGTACCTCTCGGAGTCTCGGCTTCGTTCATCTTCCTCTTCGTCCTCTTCGGTTCATTCCTCAGCACCTCGGGGGCCGGCCAGTTCTTTATCGACCTTGCCGTAGGACTTGCGGGTAAGAGCCAGGGCGGACCGGGAAAGGCTGCGGTAACGGCCAGCGGCTTCATGGGCATGGTCTCGGGAAGTTCGTGCGGAAACGCGGTCACTACCGGAGCGTTTACCATCCCGCTGATGAAGCATTCGGGTTATTCTCCTGAATTTGCGGGAGCCATAGTCGCAGCCGCCTCCACGGGAGGACAGGTCATGCCTCCTGTCATGGGAGCGGCAGCCTTCATAATGGCGCAGTTCCTCGGCATCTCTTACTGGGAGATCGTAGTCGGCGCGGCGATCCCGGCAACTCTCTACTTCATTTCGATAGGGGCAATGGTCCACTTCAGAGCCGGGAAGAAGCGCATGCCAAGGCTTACTGATGAACAGCTTCCAAACGTCAGGAAGGTACTTCGCCAGGGATGGCACCTTCTCCTTCCGATAGTTTTGCTTGTTGTATTCCTTGCTTTTGGCTACTCTCCGACAATGGCGGTCTTCTGGTCGATCGTTTCGCTTGTGGCTGCATCGTGGATGGGGGACAAGGAACACAGGATGACCCCGAGGAGGATCATCGACGCTATGATATCGGGCGGCACGGGTGCCGTAGATGTGGCAGCTGCATGCGCCTGCTCGGGCATAGTGATCGGCGTTATCGCGATCACCGGACTGGGGCTTGCGTTCTCATCCTTTGTCCTGAGCATGTCTCAGGGAATACTCCCGCTTGCCCTCTTCCTCACGATGATCGGTTCGATAATCCTCGGGATGGGAGTACCGACGACCGCGCAGTATATCATAACTTCAACACTGGCGGCGCCTGCTCTGGCTCAGATGGGAGTTCCGATGTTCTCGGCCCACCTTTTCTGCCTCTACTTCGGTGTCCTTGCGGACGTCACTCCTCCCGTTGCCCTGGCTACATACGCATCTGCGGGCATAGCCAAATCCGAACCGCTGAAGACTGGCTTTACAGCTCTTCTGGTGGCAGCTGCAGGATTTATTGTGCCTTATATGTTTATTTACAATCCGGGTCTTCTGCTGCAGGGAAGCGTCTTTGAGATAGTTTTTGCAAGCGTGACAGCACTCATCGCAGTAATTGGGCTCTCAGCTGCAGTGCAGGGATATTTTGCTGATGACATCAACATAATAGAAAGGCTGCTGTTACTTGCTGTACCTTTCCTTATAGTTTATCCGACCATGCTCACCAATCTCATAGGAGCGGCGATAGTCGTGGCCATATTTGCCAAACAGAAGGGCTTCGGAAAGAAAAAAAATACACTTGAAGGAGGGACCGTATGATGACCAAGAAAATTATCAAACCGGTCGTCTCTGCACATGAAGCGGTGCAATGCGTCAAAAAGGGCGACACCATCATGGTCGGAGGGTTCAACTACGGCGGTATACCTTACACGCTTGTTGACGCCCTGTATGAAGCGGGAACAGACGAACTGACGATGATCGCCAACGACACGGCCTATGAAAACGTAGGCCACGGGAAGCTGGTAGCGGCGGGAAGGATCAAAAAGGTCATAGCCTCGCACGTAGGGCTGAACAAAAAGACGGGTGAGTACTACAACTCAGGAAAGATGGAGCTTGAGCTTTCTCCGCAGGGAACCTTTGTTGAGCGCATCAGGGCCGGTGGCTTCGGACTTGGCGGATTCCTTACGCCGACAGGGGTAGGGACCATAGTCGAAGAGGGCAAGCAGGTCCTGGAAGTAAACGGAAGGAAGTATATCCTCGAGCTGCCGCTCAGGGCTGATGTCGCGCTGGTCAGGGCTTATAAGGCCGACAGGATGGGCAACCTCATTTACAAGGGGACCAACCAGAACTTCAACCCTGCCATGGCCACTGCCGCGGAGATCGTGATCGCAGAGGTCGACTCGGTAGTCGATGTCGGTGAGCTGGATCCGAACGTGATCGTGACACAGGGCATCCTTGTTGACATGATAGTTGTGAAGGGAGGTTCATACTATGCTTCCAGAACTTGATGAATGCATCATAAAGGAAAGGATAGCCAAAAGGATAGCGCTGGAATTCTCAGAAGGGCAGGTAGTGAACCTTGGGATAGGAATACCCACGCTTGTCTCCGATTATATTCCCGAGGGAGTCCGCATAATCTTCCAGGCGGAGAACGGAGCCATTGGCATAGGACCGGCCCCTGCTGAACCTGACCTCAGATGCATAGGAGCCGGAGGGCGGATCATTTCGATGCTTCCGGGAGGTAGTTTTTTCGCCAGTGACACGAGTTTCGGCCTTATAAGGGGCGGGCACGTCGATGCAACTGTGCTCGGCACGCTTGAAGTGAGCCAGACGGGAGACATCGCCAACTGGGTCGTGCCCGGAAAGAGCGTTCCCGGAATGGGCGGAGCCATGGACCTTGTGGTGGGTGCGAAGAGGGTCTACATCGCTACTACTCACACGACCAAAAAGGGCGGGGCCAAGATACTGAAAAAGTGCAGCCTGCCGCTGACGGCTGTCGGAGTCGCAAGCATGGTGGTCACCGAGTTCGCAGTCTTCACTATAAAAGACGGCAAAATGACCCTGATAGAGATGTCCCCGGAAGTTACGCTGGAACAGATCAGGGAGCATACCGAAGCCGAGTTTGATGTTGCGGACCCGCTCCTTCCAATAAAGGGAATGGAGGTGGCAGAAAGTGCCTAAAGCGGTAATACTTAGCGCAAGCAGGACAGCGGGAGGAAAATTCGGAGGGCAGTTCTCCAAACTTTCAGCTACAGACCTCGGGGCGGCAGCGCTGAAAGAAGCCCTAACGCGTTCCGGGGCCTCAGCCGACGCCGTTGAGGAGGTTATAATGGGCAACGGATGGCAGGCCGGAGTCGGGGCAAACCCCGCAAGGAACGCTATGTTCAAAGCCGGAATAGACCAGTCGGTACCGGCGTTTACAGTAAACATCAGGTGCGGTTCGGGACTTCGCACCGTAATGCTGGCGGCTGACAGGATCAGGCTCGGTGATGCCAGCACTATCCTGGCTGGAGGGATGGAAAGCGCCACCAATACCCCGTATATCCTGAGGGAAGCCAGATGGGGTTTCAGGATGGGTGAGAAAAAGTCCGAAGATGTCCTTCACGCCGACGGCTTCATCTGTCCCCTGGCGGGGCGGCTGATGGGAGAGATAACGGAGGACGTCGTTATCCCTGAGTTCTCGATCTCACGTCAGGAACAGGATGAATTCGCATACTACAGCCACATGAAGGCCGTAGACGCGATCGAAAAAGGGCTTTTTAAGGAAGAGATAGTGCCGGTGGTCATAAAGGACAGGAAAAAGGGTGAGATCGTCCTTGACACGGACGAGATACCAAGGAAGGATACTTCGATAGAGTCGCTGTCAAAACTGCCCGTGATCTTTAAAAAGGACGGAACGATAACGGCCGGGTCCAGTTCAGCGCTCTGCGACGCCGGAAGTGCCGTGATGGTCGCCGGTGATGAATGGGCGAAGGCGGAGGGGCTGAAACCCATCGCGGAGATCCTGAGTTATTCTGCTGCGGCGGTCGATGCCGAGCACTTCCCGATAGCTCCGGTCAAGGCGATGGACATTGCGCTCAAAAAGGCCGGAATGACAATGGACGACATGGAACTGATCGAGATAAACGAGGCGTTTGCCGCCCAGGTGATAGCATGTCACAGGAAGATGCCCTTTGACATGGATCGCCTCAATGTCCATGGCGGGGCTATAGCGCTGGGTCACCCGATAGGGGCAAGCGGGGCCAAGATACTGACGACTCTCCTCTACGCCCTGAGACAGCAGGGAAAGAGCGTTGGGATGGCCAGTGCCTGCATAGGCGGAGGTCAGGGCGTCGCCATGATAGTGAAGCTGGTGTAAGGGCAAACATTTCTTAAACAAATTAAAAGCAAACAATACCCCAGTTTATTACGAGGGTATTGTTTGCTTTGTTTTTATAAAAAATTATTATTATGATCTTAAGTTCTATTGTAAAAATCTATGGCAAATTTTAAAAAATTATTGCAAGTTGTGTTTAAATATCGGTCTTTTTTCCAAAAAATGGATTGAGTCCTTATGTAAATTGGATCAATGATCTCAATAAAAACGGCATCCCCCAGAACTCCGGTAGGGATGACTGACTGAGTGGTGAATACTATTCCGTACTTGTTTTTGAGTAATGTACTTCTTAAAGAATAATCGCATTCAAGAACTATTTTAGGTTCGAACCCTGCAAGCATGCAGATATCGTCAAAAAATTTCCTGCCAGAGAAACCTTTTGAAAGTGCGATGAACTTCTCATCCTTTGCCTCAATCAATCTAATTGTTTTACTTGAGGCGAACTTGTGTTCGGGCCATACAGCAAGATAAGGCTTGTCGTTTTTATTAAGAGTCTCGCAGTTCCACAGGCGGTTTGAGGAGAGGTCGTTGTATGCGGTAATAATAAAATCAAACTTGCCCGAGGCGACCGGATCATCTAATCCGGGCAGTCTGATTATTGAATGATTGATATTTACATCAGGAAAATCCTTAAAGTAAGCCATGAAAAGTTCGTGCCATATTATGGGGCTGGTTGTCGCAACCGAGATTTTACTGTCCCCTGTATCGCTGATGTCCGCTAATTTTTTCTTGGCGTTTTCAAGAGAAGTAAATACCTCGTTAACGTAAAACAGAAATGCCTTTCCGTTATCGTTCAGCAGTAAACTCCTTTTTTTTCTGTCAAAGAGCTCCGCTCCCAGTTCATTTTCCAACCTCTTCAATGTGGCGCTTAGTGATGGAGAAGATATTTTCAACTGTTGCGCTGTTTTAGTTAAATGTTGATTTTCAGCCAACAGCTTAAAGTACCTAAGCTGCAATAGATCCATAAATTCGCCTCCTCTCTGATCGATTTCTTAATAATACACTAACTGAAGTAATTTATCAAAACATCTTAACTCTAGAGTTAAGACACAATAGCTGTTTTGGTAATATACATATCAAAATTTTGAATTTACCATTCAATCCAATGGATATCCTGAACCGAAGCGAGAATAAAAATATGGAAATTTTGTTTGGAGGTAGAAGAACTTGGAAGACGTTTTGATCGTTTCTGCTGTCAGAACACCTCTCGGAAACATTGGTGGTGTTTTTAAAAACATTCAACCGGAAACGTTGCTTTCAAGCGTACTTGAATCAGCAATACAAAAAGCCAATATTTCTAAGGAAATGATCGATGAAGTTATTGTCGGACAGGCGAAACAGTCAACAGACCAGCCAAATATTGCCCGAGTCGTTTCCCTGATGGTCAGACTGCCTGAATCGACGCCGGCGTATACGGTACATCGGCAATGCGCGTCAGGAATGCAGGCGATGCTTTCAGGGATGCAGCAGATCCAGACAGGCTATTCCGACATAGTTGTTGTTGGTGGAGTTGAAAGCATGAGCACGGCGCCGTTTTATGTCAGAAACGCAAGATTCGGTGTAGGGAACGGCAGTACCGACTTTATAGACCCGAATACGGAAAGTCAGCCGAGAAGCCAGCCAAGAGACATATATGGGACTTTTAATATGATACAGACCGCGGATAACATAGCTGAAAAATTAGGTATCACCCGTGAGGAATGCGATGTTTTTGCCTTAAGCAGCCAACATAAAGCTATAGCCGCGATAGACAGTGGACGTTTTAAAGATGAGATCATTCCTGTAGAGGTTCCTCAGAGAAAAGGCACTGCCCTTGTCGTAGACACAGATGAGTTCCCCAAAAGGGATACAAACATGGAAAAGATGTCAAAACTTAAACCTGTATTCGACAGAGGCGTAACTACCGCCGGGAATGCTTCAGGACGCAATGACGGCGCAGCTGCGCTCGTCCTCATGTCATCAGCTAAAGCTAAACAACTGGGGACTAAGCCGTTAGCGAAGATCATCGCAGGCGCTGCGGCCGGAGTGGATCCCCGCTACATGGGACTTGGTCCTGTCGCGGCGACAAACAAGCTGTTGAAAATACTTGAAAAAGAACACATCAAGCTTGAGGATTTCGGGCTTATTGAGCTTAATGAGGCATTTGCCGCCCAATCTCTCGGTTGCATCAAAGAAATGGATCTTGATCAGGATATTTTAAATGTGAACGGCGGTGCGATCTCTTTGGGACACCCTCTTGGATGCTCTGGCGCCAGGATATCCGTGACTCTTGTGCATGAAATGCAAAAGCGAGACGTACGTTATGGCCTGGGCACCATATGTATCGCCGGCGGTCTTGGAATGTCTTTGGCTTTTGAAAAAATCTAGTAAAGGAAAGTGTTTGACTATGGATCAGGTTTCTAAAAGCAGAAAGCTCAAGCCGATCGAAGAAGCGATGAGAATGATAAAAGACGGCGACAGGGTGATGGTTAGTGGTTTCGGTAATTCCGGGGACCCCAAGATGCTTGTTGAAGCGTTGACTAAAGTTAATGCTAAAGATCTCACGATAATAAGCAATGACCTTGGTTCACCGAACGAAGGACTGGGTTCATTGCTGACTGCCGGAAAGATAAAGGGGCTTATCGGGAATTATTATAACTGGAACCCCGATGTGGCAGACGCGTTCAACGCGGGGAAAATAACTGTCGACCTCATTCCGCAGGGATCTTTCGCAGAGGGGATACGTGCTGCCGGAGTCGGAATAGCAGGGTTTTATACCAAAACGGCCGTTGGAACGGATCTTCAAGGTGACAGGGAGATAAGAGAGTTCAACGGGGAGACTTACTTGCTTCAAAATGCCATACCTGCCGATGTGGCACTGATTTCAGCATACAAAGCAGATGAGCTGGGTAATTTGGTTTATTACAAAACAGCCCGCAACTTTAATCCACTTATGGCTATGGCAGGAAAACTCGTTATCGCCGAGGTAGCAGAAATAGTTCCTATTGGGTCACTTGATCCGGAGTCGATCGTGACGCCTCACATATTTGTTGATGTGATAGTTAAAAGGGGTTGCTGAAAATGTATCAATACGACGAAGAAACGGCGAAAGCCAGGATAGCAGGCAGGATCGCCAAAGAATTCTCAGAGATGAGCAAAGAGAAAGACCTTTTTGTCAATCTGGGTGTGGGGATACCGACGATGGTCGCGGATCATATCGACAGTAAAAGGGTCTTTCTTCAGGCGGAAAATGGGATGCTGGGCGTAGGGCCGGCTGCGTGCGAAGGCGAATGCGATCCTTTGCTGATCAACGCCGGACGTATCAAGGTAACTGAGACGCCGGGCTGCAGCTATTTTGACAGTTGCATGTCTTTTGGGATGATAAGGGGCGGACACGTTGACGCTACGGTAATTGGCGCATTTGAAGCCGACCAGGAAGGCAACGTGGCCAACTGGATAATACCCGGAGGCAAAATGCTCGGGGTGGGAGGTGCGATGGATCTCGTCGCAGGCGCCAGACGAGTGTATATCGCAATGCAGCACCTTAGCAAGAAAGGAAAACCAAAAATTTTAAAAAAATGCACACTCCCGATAACGGGCTATGAAAAGATCCACGCGATAGTTACTGAATACGCTGTGTTCAGGTTCAGAAACAAAAATATGTACCTTGAAGAGATCTGCCCAAATATGACACTTAACGATCTTAGGGAGATAACGCCGGCAGAATATATCGTCTCTGATGATATGAAAAAGTTTTAGTTAAAAGGGGGGTAACCTAAATGCATGTATTTCCAAGAAATTTTAACAAGGAGTTCCTGGTCGTAGATCATGGAGAAGGCATTTATCTCTATGACAAAAAGGGAGACAGATATCTGGACGGCTGTTCAGGGGCAGTTTCTGCTAACATCGGATATGGAAATAAAGAAGTAGCGGCCGCTATTTACGAACAGATATGCAAGACGCCTTTTGCTCACGGCTCCATCTGGGAAACTGAAATAAATGAGACAGCTGCACAAAAAATACTGAGTATTGCCCCTGAAGGCTTCAGCCATGTATGGTTCGTAAACGCAGGAAGCGAGTCGACCGAAGCCGCAATAAAAATGGCCCATCAGTATCACCTTGAAAAAAACAAGGGAGTCTCTGAGAAATGCCTTGTGATCGGCAGAGAGAACGGTTATCACGGTAGCACACTTGGGACTCTTGGGATAGGCGGCAATGTTAACAGGCGCAGACTATTCATGCCGATGATAGTTGACCATCCCAAAATTGAGACACATTACTGTTACAGATGTCCCTTTAATAAAGAGTATCCGGCGTGCGGACTGGAATGTGCGACCAAACTCGAAGAAAAGATCAACAGGATCGGACCCAAATATATATCAGCGTTCATAGCCGAACCTGTTATAGGATCTACTGCTGGAGCTGTCGTTGCTCCGGATGGTTACTGGCAGATAGTGCGTGATATCTGTGACAAATACGATATTCTTCTTATCGCAGACGAAGTTATGACCGGTGTTGGCAGGACAGGCAAGAATTTCTGTGTTGATCACTGGGGTGTTAAGCCGGATATCATCGCCTCAGCAAAGGGCCTTGCCTCTTGTTATTTCCCAGTTGGAGCGACTTTGACAACAGAAAAGGTTGTCGATGTATTCGCGAAAGGAAGCGGGGTATTTGCTCACAGCCATACATTTAACGGTATGCCTGCCGCATCCGCTGCAGTCTCAGCAGTAATGGATTTTTATTTGAAAAATGACTTGTGCGGTAATTCATACAAAATGGGTTCAATTATTGAGGAGAAATATGCAAAGTCAGTCGCTGACTGTGACTTTATTGGAGATGTCCGAGGCAAGGGGCTGATGTGGGGATTTGAATTTGTAAAAGATAAAAAAACTAAAGAACCCTTTGCCCGCAAAGAAGACGTAGCAACAAGATTCAGAGATTACTGTATCAGTAAAGGTTTTACTGTCTATCCCGGTACAGGTATGGTCGACGGAATTAATGGAGACAATATTATCGTTGCTCCCCCGCTAATAATAAACGAACAACAGCTTGATGAGCTTTTTGGGCATCTTCTGTCATCCCTAAAGTCTTTTGCTTACCAGCTTAAAAAGTAGGTGATAATATGAAAATTCCTTATCCACTTCAAAAATTCTGGGATTCTCTCGGCAAAGTTCATGGTTTTTTGATGGTTTTCTTTTTAATTGGTACTACGTTACTGGTGTTTGTTCAGGTTATTCTCAGATATTTATTTAATGCCCCCCTTATGGGTATCGAGGAATTTCTTCTGTTCCCGATGGCATGGCTCTATATGGGAGGGGCTGCGTACGCTTCCTACCACAGGGCGCATATAGACTGCGGCATTATCATGTTATATATCAAACGCCCAATGACCTTCAAAATAATAAAATTGCTGCGCAGCGCAGTTGTTCTTGGTGTTTGCCTGTGGCTTCTCAAATGGAGCTGGTGGTATTTCCAGTACCTGATCCGTATAGATAAATACAGTCCGCTTGGGTATATAAGGCTTGTCTATGTGGAATCAAGTGTCTTTTTTGGCATACTTCTGATGACAATATATTCATTTGTGGAATTTGCTGATTGGTTGCTGATTTTTGTTGGTAAAAAAGATTTTAATTTTATTCCGATGAGAGGTGCCAAGAACAATGGTGACTAGCTTCTTTATAGGCCTTGCGTTACTGATAGTACTACTGCTCTCAAGTTTGCCGATCCCGTACGTTTTTGGATCAGTTGTTGCATATATGTCCTCAACAACAACAGTTGGTATGAAGAGCCTCATGTTATGGGCGCTTCCTCAGATGTGCAGTTTTGTCCTTCTGGCGAGTCCATTGTTCATCGTTGCTGGAACGTTGATGGGTGGAAGCGGGATTGCAAAAAGACTTCTGGCGCTTGTTGACTTGATGGTTGGCCATATCCGCGGCGGATTGGGTATGGTCGCGTGTGTGACCTGTGCGGTAATAGGCGCGATATCAGGGAGTGGTTTTACGGGTGTGGCAGCTACAGGCCCGATATTGATACCGCGCATGGTTGAACAGGGATATCCAAGAGGATTTTCGACCGCATTAGTTACGGCAGCATCTATACTTGGATTGCTCATACCACCAAGCGTAATAATGGTCATTTACGGATGGGTCACTGATACATCGATATTGGCCTGTTTCCTATCCACTTTGATCCCGGGTGTGATAATCTGTTTCCTGATGTGCCTGGTCAATCTTTGGTATTGCCGCAAATTCGACTTGAAGGTTGAAACAAGGGCAGAAATTCTAGAAAAAAGAAAACAGAAAATTCCTGTTACATTTAACGCCATACCTGCGCTCTTAATGCCTTTTATCATTCTTGGGGGCATTTACGGAGGAGTCTTTACGGCAACAGAAGCTGCCGCGGTAGCCGCTGTTTATACGGTACCTATAGGCTTGTATGTTTATAAAGCAATGAACGTGAAAACATTGTATACACTGCTTGATGAGTCGGCAGTTATGGTCGGATCGATCATGGCTATGATTTTTACGGGTCTGATGCTTGGACAGATATATGCGATGCTCCAGATCCCTCAGCAAGTCGCAGATATTATGTTCGCTCTGACAAAGAACAAATTTGTGCTGCTACTGCTCATAAACATATTCCTCTTCTTCGTTGGCATGGTCATGAGCGATACCATGGGCATGTTGATCTGTGCTCCTCTGCTTTTGCCTCTTGTAACCAGAATAGGTGTTGATCCGATCCATTTTGCCTCGATTATGGGAGTAAATCTTGCAATGGGAGGAATCACTCCACCATACGCAAGTATACTGTATTTTGGCATGAAGGTTGGCAAGGCCGAATTTTCGGAAGTCATGGGTCCAATTGTATCCATAATAGTTTTCGCTTATCTTCCGGTTATTTTCCTTACAACAATGGTCCCATCCCTCTCTTTGGCATTGCCGAGGCTTCTCGGGTATTAGGGATCATATAAATCCGAAAAGAAAGGAGAAGGTGTTTTCGTTTATTGGAAGCAATATTTCAGAGCGCTTATCATATTTATATTATTAATTTGGAAGGAAGTGTGGATATGAAACGTTTTAGTTTATGCTTATTGATTATGTTAACTCTAGCTATGGTGTTTTCTGCCGCCGCAGGGGATGCTGCACCGAGATTGATGTTCTCTCATCACCGCCCTGCCGGATCACCTCTTGATATTGATGTCAAAACGATTGCGTCAAGAATAGAAAAAGAGACGCAGGGAAGAGTTGCGTTTGATGTGTTTCCGGCTGGTCAGCTTGGGGACTATTCGGTAGTTCATGAAAGAATCGCGATTGGAGACGTAGCCTGCCAGATGGCTCCCCTTGCCATGCAGACAGATAAACAGTTCGGGATCGCATGGTTCCCATATCTAGTAATCAATATGGATGAAGCAAGGACCCTTTATGGCAAAAACGGTGTTGTCAGAGAGATGATAAACGATCGTCTTAAGAAGCAGGGACTGGTGCTAATATCAACATGGCCAGCGGGGATCGGTGGGGTCTGCGTCGCAAAAGAACCTAAAAATATAAATGACCCTTCGAAGGCTTTAAATGGTTTTAAAATTCGTGTCATGGCCAATAAAGTTAATGAATATGTATTTGGCGATGTCCTTGGCGCGATACCGACATCAATGGCATGGGGCGAACTCTTCACTGCTATGCAGACCGGGGTTGTTGATGGTTTACAGGGAAGTGCTAGTGCGGAAGGTGCTTATTCACAATTCAGAGACGTGACGAAATACTATCTCGCATATAACGACCACTATGAGAGTTTTTTCCTGTCTATGAATGAAGAAATTTGGAATGGCATATCAAAAAAGGATCAGGCTATAATATTGAAAGTTTGCGATGAAGAAGAGGCCAAACGTTGGGTACAGGCACCTAAAGATGAAGCGATTTATCGTAAAAAACTTGCTGATGCCGGCGTAAAAACGATCGTTTACAAAGATGAGGATCTTTCAAAAATACGTGATCGTGTTGCAAAAGAATGTTGGCCGAAAGTGTATAACGAAGTCCCAAAGGAAATGCTTGATAAAGCACTTAATGCCTTGAAGAAAGCGAAATAGTTTTTTGTGTAAAAAAATCAAGATTGTTCGTTATCAAGCCATAATGGTTTGGCGATCCGGTTTTCGAATATAAATACAGTAACCGGTACAGATGGATGATCAATTAAGCAAATTTGCCGCGCTTCTTAAATTTTGAAGCGCGGCAAATTAATTGGAGGATTTGTTTACATTTACCTTCCCTACGTCTCTTTTTCTCATTATAATAAAAGAATTATCATTTGTTTAGTTTTTAATACTTTGCTCCGAATGGAGGGAAATCAGACATGAAAATCGAATATTTTGTTTTTTCGGGGACAGGGAATACTCTTCTTGTTGCCAGGGAAGTCGGCGAAAGGCTCAGAGAGAAGGGGCACGAGGTCAATTACCACATGATAGGCAGGAACAATTCCTTCAG
>DCEE01000060.1:0-920 GCA_002316795.1 Synergistaceae bacterium UBA1037 | reverse complement strand
ACGATGGGAGGATCTGCACTGGGCGCGGAAGGTAAGTTCAGGAAGCTGGTGCGCGACAAGGGTTACAAGCCCATTGGGTCCGAACTCTTCATCATGCCGGGCAACTACAACAACGGAGTCATACCAGTCGAGAAGAACAGTCAGCTGGTCTCGGCCGCGAAGGAGAAGGCAAGGGCGTTCGCGGACAGGCTTGAGAAGGGCAGCGCGGCCTGGGGCCGCGGTATCCCCGTCATCCCATCAATGTGGTATAAGCTGATTTCGAGCGGGAGATCGCTCCGCTTCTTTTACAGGATGTTTCCGATAACGGTCGATAAAGAAAAATGCATCAAATGCATGAGATGCGCAGAGAACTGTCCTGTAGGTGCCATAGACGGATCAGGGGAGTTTCCCTTCATAAACAAAAACATCTGCGAGTCCTGCCAGAGGTGCGTGGCTTTCTGTCCGGCTCATGCCATAGTCGTGCCAGGAAAGCCCGCTGAGCAGTACAGGGCGATGGAGTTCGAAGAATTTTCGCGGTAGGCATAGGTACCCTGAGCCGAAAAGTCCAAAACTCCGCAGTGACGGAGAAACCATTCGGTCCAGGGTACGCGAAGCCGGTACAGGCCATCCGGATCCTTCCGGCGACTAACCTTCCTTAAGTTCAGGCTCGAACTCCAGGTCGTTCTCTATAGCACAGTCGTTGCAGACGACTACCGTGTCGCCGTCCGGGGTGACGGCCTCATGAAAGAGGTCGCAGCACTCTTTGAGCGCCTTGCCGCATATTGCGCAAACCAGCATTGATATTCCCCCTAAATGTAATAGTCAAAAGGCCCAGGTATTTGGCAAGGGCCTCAGTCTTCTTATCTGCCTTTCTTCTTCTTTTTTACCGAGAAGCCAAAGCTTCCTACCTCTTTTCCAAGGGCAAAGTATTTGCCGTGGCT
>DCEE01000028.1 GCA_002316795.1 Synergistaceae bacterium UBA1037 | reverse complement strand
GATAGTCAAACCATGGGATGTTGTAGGATACCTGTGTCCGGAAGAGGCGGAAAAGGTGGGGCTTCCTGCCGGGATCCCGATAGTTGCCGGAGCGGGAGACACGATGCAGTCCGCACTTGCGTCAGGCCTTCTTGAACCGGGACTTAGTACTGATGTGGCAGGCACGGCATCGATATTTGCGGTAGCGGTCGATGAGATGGTTGAAAAGATATCCCTTTCGCCGGGGATGATGTTTGCGACAGGGACGCTTGAGGATTCATACTTCTATTGGAGCATGATAAGGGCTGGAGGCCTCTCCCTCCGATGGTTCAGGGACAACGTTGCGGGATGCCCGGGAGACCCATCTTTCTACTCCGAAATGGATGCGCTTGCCGGGGAGGTCCCTCCGGGATCCCTCGGGATACTTTTTTACCCCTATCTCCAGGGAGCGGGACCCGATATGCCCGGTGCGTGCGGAGCTTTCATGGGGCTTTATGGATCCAGTGACAAGGCTGCCATGTGGAGATCGATACTTGAGGCCATTGCCTTTGAATATGCCCAGATGATACAGGTCTACAGGGATTGCGGCATCCCGATCAAAGAGATAATCGGCACCGAGGGCGGGAGCAAAAGCCCGCTCTGGACGCAGATCAAGGCGGACATACTTGGAGGCGCATACAACATTCCCAGCAGAAGCGAGGGCGGACTGATGGCTGACGTCGCAGTGGCGGCATACGGTGTAGGGGATATTGAAGACCTGAAAGCAACAATGAAGGAATGGATAACATTCAGAGGACGGTTTGAAACAGACCACAAAAACTACATGATATATAAGGACATCTTTGAGATCAGGCAGTCCATGCTTGGCTCTTCGATGAAGGAAACATTCGCAGGACTGGAAAAGATAAGGAAGATCCTCGGTCAGTAGGCTAAGAAAGAAGGTCCCGGAGATACCTCCGGGGCCTTTCGAATGTCATACAGTATTTAATAAGATTTCTCAGCATGTCATGGTCTTCAGATCGTGGCTTATATCCATCCGCATTTCGGTCCTGTTTTGCAATTCCGCGGGATCGACCCCTTCGGCGATCTCCTCAAGGATCATTCTGCCCTTTATGTTTCTTACAAGGCAGTACTCGGTCACTATGACATCCACGACTCCGTGTCCTGTCAAGGGAAGGGAACATTTCTTCATAAGTTTCGAAGTCCCGTTTTTTTCAAAATGGCGAGTCGCTACGTATACCCTCTTGGCTCCTGCGACGATGTCCATGGCGCCGCCCATTCCGGGAGTACGGACGTTGGGTATCGTCCAGTTTGCGAGGCTTCCTTCCTCATCTACCTGCAGCGCTCCGAGCACTGTTGCATCAATATGTCCCCCACGAAGGATCCCGAAGCTTGCATCAGACGATACGAACGAGCCTCCGGGCAGTACCGAGATGGGTGCCCCTCCGGCATCGATTATCCTGAGGTCGTTCGGGTCTTTGGCAGGTCCAGCGTAGATCGTCCCGTTTTCTGTCTGGAGGAATATGTTTACGCCCTCGGGCATGAAGTTGGGGATCAACTGAGGTATCCCTATCCCCAGATTCACCAGGGCCCCGTCTTCGAGGTCGGCGGCTATCCTTCCGGCTATCCTTTCGCGGGCCTCTTTTTCATTAAGTTCTGGCAGCATAACAGTTTCCTCCTTTAAGCACGAGCGCGTCGATGAAGATCCCGGGGGTCACCACGTTGTTAGGGTCGATCTCTCCGATGGGGACGACCTCGTCTACCTCTGCTATGACGATATCGGCCGCGGTCGCCATCACAGGGTTGAAGTTTCTGCCTGTACCGTAGTAGATCAGATTTCCCGCCTCATCGGCCATGTATGCCCTGATAAAAGCGATGTCTGCTTTCAGGGGGCGTTCAAGTATGAATTTCTTTCCGTCGAGTTCTACAGTCTGCCTGTTCTTCTCGTATGCTGTATCCACTCCGGTCGGAGTGAGGAACCCTCCGAGTCCCGCTCCCCCTGTCCTTATCCTTTCCACAAGAGTTCCCATTGGGTTGAGTTCGATGTCGATCTCGCCTTTCGCGAACATTTCCTGTGCGATCGCGTTGAGTCCCATATGCGATATGACCATTGAACTCACCTGCCTGTTGACGATAAGCCTTGCAACTCCAACAGGTCCCGGGACCTTAGGGTTGCAGTGGCTGGCGTCCACGCATATGACCCTGATGCTCCTGGTGCCCATGTCGTGCAGCGCGTCGATGACTGTGTAGGGCACCCCGCCGTAGTTGAATCCGCCCAGCATTATCGTGGTGCCTTCCCTTACCTTGCCTGCTGCCTCTTCCGGGGTTATTATTGGTTTGATAAAAGGTTTGGTCATCTTTGCAGCTACACTCCTTCCTCTTTTTTGAAGATTAGGAGAGAGTTTCATGGCAACCGAACATTATGTCAAGTAGGGGCTGCAATATTAAGAATTTTCAATTTTTCGAGGGAGGCTTTCAAATTGTCCCGAAGGGATAAATTGCTGAAAATGATAGAGAAGCTTGTTTCCATACCCAGCGTCACAGAGAGCCCGGATGAGAGCGCTCCGGGGATCTGGATCAGGGAAAGGCTGGGAAAGCTTCCTTACTTTATCGAAAAAAAAGAGCACCTGATATGGGCTGAAACACAGCTCGAAGGGTCCGCTCAAAAGCTGCATTCATTAGTGACGAGGGTCGATGCCGCAGTGCCCACGGCAAGAACAGTACTCCTCATAGGCCATTACGATGTGGTGGGAGTCAACGTCTACGGCGGGATGGCAAAGGACGCCTTTGATGTAAAAAAAATGACGGAACATTTCAATGTCGATAATGAAGATGTTATCTACGGACGCGGCACTATGGACATGAAGTGCGGCATTGCGCTTGAACTGGACATTATTGAAGAATTTGCGGCAAACAGGGACCTTTATGACGTGAATATAGTGGCAGCCTTCGTTGGCGATGAGGAAAACGCATCAGCGGGAATGAGGGGAGTCCTTCCCATACTGTCAGGCATGAAGGAAGACGGGACCGACTTCCTTGCCGTAATAAACACTGAGCCGGGTGAGGCAGGCTATCCGGGCGAAAGCGGCCCTGCCATATTCTTTGGAACGCTGGGTAAGATAATGCCCAGCTTCTACGTAAAGGGACTTCCCTCCCATGTTGGAAACTACTATAGAGGATTCTCATCCGCGCTGGCAGTTTCGAGGATAGTATCTTACGCAGAGGGAAACCCACATCTGGCAGACCCGTTCAAGGGCAAATGTGAGCCCTCATGGATATGCCTTGACATGGGAGTGATGAAAGAGGGTTACAGCGTTACGGTCCCGGACAGGGCCTTTGCCTATTTCAACTGCTTTACTGCGACCAACACTCCGTCTGTTGTTATGGATCAAATGAAGGCCATTGCCGGATATGCACTTGACCTGACACTGGCCCAGCTTGCCGAATCGCACAGAAACCTCCTTGCAATGGGCTGTGAAGGCAAAAGCTTTGATGTTGTCCGTCCCCGAGTATATTCCCTTGATGAAGTTAAAGATGCGGCCCGCAAAAACAATAAAGGTGGTTTTGATGAAGAGATCGCTTCCTATATAAGGGACCTTCCTGCAGGAGACATGAGGGAGAGAGGGCTTGCCGCAGTTGACAAAATAGCTGACATGTCCGGGATAGAAGGACCTTATGCGATATGCTTTTTCCTTCCGCCCTGGCTGCCGGTAAGGACCGATTTCACCGGGGAGAGCCGGGACATGCAGACCGTCGAGGCAGCCAGAAGCGTTATAGAACAGCTGAAAAATGACCATGGCATTGAAATGAGGGAAGTCGGACTCTTCGGCGGACTCTGCGACCTCAGCTATGTCGGCGCCAAAGTTTCCTCGGAAGATATATGTGCACTTGCGGACAATATGCCCGGATGGGGCGATATTTACAGCATACCGATGAAGGATATGCAGTCGCTTGGCCTGCCTGTTATAAACCTTGGCCCCAGCGGGGAAGATGCTCACAAAATGACGGAGAGGCTGAGGCTTGGTTATTCTCTTGACATTCTGCCGGAACTACTGAGATATGCGATAAACAAGATATCAGAAGTTGTTTATTAAGCTGAGTGTCCTCTCGGATACAGTGTACCGGGTGATTTTACCGTGCGTTATGGTAGAATCTGCTCAGCGGTCTTATAATAACCGGTAATTCAGCCTGCCCTGCTCAATAGATGATCGCAGCCCTTAATGGAAGACAGGCTGCATTATCAGTAACAGGAAGAAAGATGATGTCCTGCATCAAAAAGGAGAAGGATCCGTAAATGCTGGATGATGATGTTCGAATACGCCCTGCCGAGCCGGAAGAAGCGGAGCTTCTCTCCGATGTTGCATGGCGTTCGAAAGAGTACTGGGATTACCCCGTAGAGATGATGGGACATTTCCGCGATTTTCTGACTATCACAGACGAGTTTATCGAAAATAATCCGACCTACCTTGCAGAGAATGAGGAGACGGGGGAAATAATAGGCTTTTATGCTATAGAACTCCTTGATGACTCCGGATGGTGGATCCGCCATCTTTGGGTAGTCCCGGAACATATCGGGACCGGAGTCGGAGGTGAGCTCTTCCTCCATGCATGCGAGACGGCAGAGACTGTGGGAGCGGATGAACTGAACATCATTGCCGACCCCAACGTGGAAGAGTTCTATCTTCATATGGGAGCTGAAAGAATCGGTGAAGAGATCCAGAGGGCCGGCGATGCAGAGAGAACGCTTCTCCTTCTGAAAATCAGATTGTGCCTATAAATGTTTTACAGCTGGCAGAATGATGCGGTCAAAGCAATAGGCAGCGGCAGCGCGATATTATCAGCTCCCACGGGCAGCGGCAAAACCTGGGTGGCCTATGTGTGGGCAGGATTGATGGATCCTTCCGGCGCTCCTGCCGCACCCTCGGGAAGAGTCATCTTCACAGCCCCTATTAAAGCACTTTCAAATGAACGATATATGGAACTGCGGTCAATGGGATTTGACGCCGGGCTTGAGACAGGCGACTTCAAAAAGAATGCAGGAGCTCAGGTGCTCTGCTGCACACAGGAGATATATACCCTCAAATACGCCCGCATCCCCGGACAAAAGGTCATTGTGGACGAGTTTCATTTCATCTTTAACGATCCGGACAGGACAAGAGCCTACATAGACGGGCTGAGGTCGACTTCCTTTGACAGCGACCTCCTCGTTATGTCCGCTACCTTCGGGAACCCCGACGTGATAAAGAAATACCTTCAAGATGTCGCCATGCGGGAGTTTGTCCTTTATACAACAGAAAAAAGGGTAACTGATCTTATTTTCCGAAGAAGCGGCATCAGGTTCTCAAAAATACATGATGCGCTGGTCTTCGTTTTTTCCAAAAAGGGCGCCGAATGGCTAGCCGCACAGATATCCAGGTACCGCGAGAAGATCAGCAGAAGCCAGAGAGCCAGACTGAGGGAGATCGCAGAAATACTTGAGGTAGCTTATGTACCGGACATAATGCTCATGGGCGTTGGAATATATGTGGGCTCTTTCCTCCCGAAGGAAAAGCTGCTGGTGGAGATGGCTTTCAGAGAGAGGATACTTGATGTTGTAGTCGGAACTGATGCACTGTCACTCGGAGTAAACCTGCCCGCCCAGACCGTCGTATTCGGCCAGATGGCAAAATTTATTGACGGTCCGCTTACGAAGAACGAGTTCCTGCAGATGGCAGGCAGGGCCGGAAGGAAGGGGTTTTTCAACCCAGGTTATGTTACGTATATTCCAAGGAGCAAATGCGAGCACCATGACTACGATACAGGTTTGCTCTATCTCCAGACTCTGGACATGCCATGCGAAGAGGCAAAGATAATGCTCCAGCCGGCTGTTGGAAGGCTGCTCAAAGAGGAGATAGGCATCGAAACCGAAGCGAGGGTGCTGGCGGATTATTCCCTTCCCAAAAGACCTTACAGGGAGGTCGTCTCGGAGGTCGAGGAACTTTTAAGAAGCATAAGGACTATGCTTGGAGGAATAAGAGACCAGAAGTTCAGGAAGATCGTCCGCAGGATCCTGGCTGATATATGGAGCGATGAGATGGAGATCGAACCCAATATTGCAATGGCGGTCCTCTTTGCGGAGCATAAGCATCCGGAAGCAATGGATGCAGCTGAGATCATGCGCAAAACGGAGAGGAATTATCTGCAGGCGCTCCTGAAAATAAAAAGGTTTTCCAACAGGCTTCCCGAGGGATACAGCTTTTCTCACATGGATCAGATAGACTACGTGGTAAATCAGATAGACGCATCGGTATTCGGCTTTGAAGAGAAGATCCATCAGATCAAAATGACTGAGGACAGCTGGGAAAGCAGGTAAAAAGAATCCCCTCTCCGACCCTGCTTAAGCATCTTATCAAAAATCACTTATATTTCGATATATCAAATCAGCCCGTTGGTCTATGTTAACAATAAAGCAATATACCTTTCAGTTGTCTAATAGAAAATAAACATAAAATATAATTACTTAAAGAAAAACTTTTTCTAAAAAATCCAATCATATGATTTGACATCTTCTAAATACAAAGTAAATAATCTTCTTTTAAAAAACTCATGATCATTTTTATCTCCTCGAAAAGTCCACAATAGAGAAAAAATGCACAAATAATTATCTAATTTTTCGATAATAAATAAGAAGAATCATCATTTTTCATACAATATCTTTGTATGTATTATATGAATGTTCATTCTTACTGTTTCATGTAAGCGAAAGTATTTTTATATGAGGCAGTGAAAAGGGCGCGGTTTGTTTAAATTTTTTTATCCCCTGCCAGGGGACAGACGTAAAAATATTTTTTCATTTCATGACTTCATACACGGAAGTCAGGAAGCACAAGGAGGGAGAGAGGGC
>DCEE01000022.1:19561-22129 GCA_002316795.1 Synergistaceae bacterium UBA1037 | reverse complement strand
ACGACCTGCGACGGCAAAAAAAAGATGTATGAATATTTGGGAGAAATTAAAGATACTTATGTAATGCAGCTGCCGCAGACAGTCAACGGTATCAACAGCATGAAATTGTGGAAAGATGAGATACTCCTCCTGAAAGAATTTCTTGAATCAAAATTCAAGGTGGAAATCACTGACGAAAAACTTGCTGCCTCTATAAAACTGCGTAATAAGATCCACACTGCGATGATGGAATTTTACAGCCTTGCAGCTTTACCATCGCCGGTCTTAACAGGCAAAGAGATCATGCTGGGATCTGATTACCTTAAGTTTTCCTTTGATTACGAAAAAACAATAAAACTTATAAGAGCTCTGACTGTGAAACTTAAAGAAAACTATGCTTCCGGAGAACGACGGATCGATCCTTCTGCGAAGCGTATCCTAATAACCGGATGTCCAATGGGGAAGTCGCTTGAAAAGGTCGTTGATGCGATAGAATCCAAGGAAGCCGGGGGAGTCGTTGTCGGATTTGAAAACTGCGGCAACCTCAAATGCTCTTCATGCCTTGTAGACGAAGATTCAGCCCCTATAGACGCTATCGCAGAAAAGTATCTCAACATTCCCTGTTCTGTAATGTCCCCCAACACAAAAAGGATCGATCTCATCAAAAAATACGCAAAGGAATACAGGGCCGACGGTGTCATCGATGTCATTCTCCAGGCATGCCACACATACGCTGTTGAAAGCCACTCCGTCCGAGAAAGCCTTAATGGATCCGGCATTCCATATATGTCGATAGAAACTGACTATTCTCAGGGCGACACAGGCCAGCTTGCTACAAGGTTTGGCGCCTTCATAGAGATGCTCTGATGTATACCGCCGGAATAGACATCGGGTCTTCAAACATAAAAGCCGCCCTCTGGGATGGATTCTCTTTTGAAGTATGGAGCCAGCCTACAGGATGGGAAATCAGCGAGACATCGGAGACTGTAATTCAAGTCCTGTTAGACAGATCTTCCCTGAAAATGGAGGATCTGCATCAAGTTGTTGCTACCGGTTACGGAAGGAAGATGTGCCGTTTTGCCGGAAGATCTGTAACTGAGATAACCTGTCACGCTGCGGGAGCCTTTCATTTGGTAAAGGGAGCGGAGACGGTGCTGGATATTGGCGGACAGGACGTTAAGGTAATAACGCTTGATCACGACGGTAAAGTTACGGATTTTTTGATGAACGACAAGTGTGCCGCCGGAACAGGACGATTTATCAGTAATATGGCAGTTCTGTTGGGCTATGACCTTAAGGATTTTTCCGATATACCTCCGGAAACTGAGATCCAGACAATATCAAGCATGTGTACAGTCTTTGCCGAGTCAGAGGTGATAAGCCTTCTATCAAAAGGTGTACCAAAAGAAAGCATTGCCCTTGGGCTCCTTGATTCTATTGCGTCAAGAGCAGCAGGAATGGTCATTCGCATTTCAGACAGAGGACCTGTGGTACTTACAGGCGGTCCTGCACTCAACAAAAAGCTTGCCACGCTTATTTCGAAGCACCTGGGTCGGCCTGTCCTCACCTCGGAACTGGCGCAGTTCTCCGGTGCTATAGGTGCTGCACTGATAGCAGTGGAATAAAGGAAACGTTCAAGAAGGGAGGCGGTCCGATGGTCGTAAAGGGATTTTGACAGAATAAAACGAACCTTCCGCACGTTGTGCGGTTTAGCGTCGGACATCCTTCACTTATTACCCTACCTCTGAAAGGTGAATTTTCTTTATTTTCAGGGGACGGGGGCAAAGGAACTTATCTGTTAAGTATCCCATGAATAATTTGTATTACTGCGCTGTTTTTTTGTTTGACCGCAACCTGATGAAAAAATTAAGGAGTGAATGTTTTGAACAAGATAAGATTCTCACTAATGGTTCTTGCAGTATCGCTTATGATCGCCTTGCTTGCACTTCCCTCGTTGGCCCAGGAATACGTAAACATAGGAACAGGACCCACAGGCGGAACGTACTATCCTGTAGGTTCAGGTATAGCAAAAATTTGGAGCGACAACGTACCGGACCTAAAGGCTACGGCACAGGCCAGCGGAGGCACCCGCAACAACATCCAGCTCATGGAAGCCGGTGACGCGGAAGTAATCTTTGCGGACGGCCTTTACTATGACGCATACAACGGCCTGGCAAGCTATATCGGCCAACCGAAGAAATTCATGCGCGCTCTTGTACCTCTTTATCCTGAGGCGGTGCATATCGTTGTCCTCAAAGGAAGCGGAATTAAAAGCATCCAGGACCTTAAGGGCAAAAAAGTGTCAGTCGGAGCTGTAGGCGGCAGTGTATCCCTTACAGCGGAGACCCTTTTTAAACATGCAGGGCTTGACCCGAAAAAAGATATGAAGCTGGAATATCTCGGACATGCAGAGTCTGTCAATGCTTTTATGGATAAGAACATTGATGCAGCAGTTACAGTTGGAGCCATTGGGATCGCAAGCGTTGTCGAACCGATGACGCTTGGGATAGTTGAACTTATTGACGTATCGAATGATCTTGTCGAAAAAATGATCAAGACTACGCCATATTTTGCAAAAATGACTATCCC
>DCEE01000022.1:15688-19268 GCA_002316795.1 Synergistaceae bacterium UBA1037 | reverse complement strand
GCGGCAAAAATAAAGGACATCAAGATCCCTCTCCATCCGGGCGCTGTAAAGTACTATAAGGAAATAGGGCTTATAAAGTAATATCATAACCTTTTGATGCGCAGCCTAACTCATCTCTGCTGTAAAAATTCAGGGCTTGGATGTATCCAAGCCCTATTAATTACATTATCCTTCAAGCCTGTCTGCCCACCCGCAATCCCTGGCCTTTGCTTCATAAAGAATTGATGAAAAAAAGATCTAATTTGCATTTCCAAACATAGTACGTTTCGGCTTGTGCTCCTTGACTGCAAATAAAACCACATATTCATCCTGAGAACCTGTTGTTTGACTGAACATGTTCGTGAGATTTATCATTGTAATGTTCAACAGACGGTATCATTTGGGGGAGGGAACTCAGTGCTGAAAAGTGAGCGCATAAAAGAAACATCAGCGTATGTGTTTATCGTATTAATTACTTTCATCGTTCTCCAGTCAACTGTCGTTGTTATGCATGAATTCACGCACAGCACTGCAGCATGGTTCTTTGGAGATATTACGAGTCCGCGCGACATAATCTGGGGCAATTTCTTTACTATGACAGGCTGGGATGAAGGAGTTCATTATCACAATCTGTTTCCGTCAGGAAACGACATAACCGAAGCGATAATAGGAGCCAGTCCTCTGCTTGTTCACAGTATCATTGTCGCTTTTGGACTTTGGTTCCTTAAGACGGGATGGATGAGGGGCAAAAAGTTGCTTTTTCACATTCTATACTGGTTTACAGTGGCAAATTTTATGGAACTGATAGCATATATAACGATGAGATCCTTCGCATCGGGAGGCGACACCGGACATCTCAGCCGGGGGCTGGGGCTTTCCCCGTGGTTGATCTTTATTGTGGGGAATACATTGATCGTATTCGGATTATCTGTCCTCTTCAAAAATGTACTGCCTGTCAAATATGACCTGTTTGCGAAAGAAAACGTTTTGACCAGGTGGGCGATCCTCCTTATCACCTCCTTCTGCCTATTTTTATGGGGAAGCGGATTGCGCGTCGTCCTGTACATATACCCCGATCCACAGTGGATGTTCGGGCTGATCGGCTTTGCCGCGTTCATAAGTGTCCTCTTTATTTTCAAACCCACTCGATAATGATAATTAAAGATCAATGTCTCAAACTTTAAAAATCAAACGTATTGTATTGACAAATATATGATATGATAGCCAGAGGTAGAATCATATAATATTGAAACATTATAAATCGCACAATCAGCCTGTATATTTTAAGAATTAATGTAAGGTCATCGATCAACTGAGGAGGTCATTTATATGAAAGTCCCATTCTGTACGTGCGTCGACCATGAATGCCGCTGCAATCCAATAAATCATCCGCACGGCTGCACCCCGTGCATTGCAAAGTGTCTTGCTGAAAATGAAATACCTGTATGCTTTTATCGTAAAATAGAACCTAACATGGACAGGAAGCAGGATTATACCTTCAAAGGTTTTGCCAATTTTGTGACCGACCACGAAAAATAGCATTCAAAGCGATATATCGGCTTTCCACACCAAAGCCGCCGGCTGATCCCCGGCGGCTTTGGTTATTGCAATGTGAAAATATTATCCCAAGTCTAGCTTTTTACTACGAAGGAGATCTTCGCATTGACACGGTATTTTGTGATCTTGTCCCCCTCAACTATTGCCTGCATATGTTTTATGTAGACGTTTTCAATGTTGTGGACAGTCTTTGCAGCCTCGGTGACTGCCGATTGTGCCGCTGCTTCCCAGCTCTCGGAAGATTCGGCAAGAACTTCAATTACTTTTACGATAGCCATGATCATTTCTCCTTTCATGACAGAAAAACTCTTTAAGATATCTGCTTGCTGCTCTGAGGTGTGCAATAGGTTGTATATCAGATCAGTACTGCATTATCCGCGGGAGTTTGCCTGCCTGTTCGATCCAGTATCCAACCTGTTTTGGAGTGGGGATCCTTCTCACAAGTTTTTTTGCCTCGTTTACTTCCGCCATTTTAGCGGCAAGGTTGTCTGCTTTTCTCTTGGCAAGCTCCGGTACTGTATCAACTCCTGCCGCCTCAAGAAGTTCCGCATATTCCCCGCCGACTTCTTTGATGCGGAAAAGATCGGCGTGGTTTGTCCATTTCAGTATCAGTTTTTCTGTTATCCCTGTCTTCTCCGCAAGCTTGGTTCTGCCTTTTTTTGAAGAACAGCTTTCCAGCAGTTGTTCTGACGATTTGATGCCTGCCTCTTTCAACTTCTGTTCGTATGAATCTCCGATGCCTTCTATAATGTTTAGCTTCAAAAGAAACCACCTCCAAAGGAATTGTAGTTGCAATTACAATAGTTTATGTCGTTATTATATCATCTCTTTGTCATAATAAATAGGTATACTAATATTGATGACCAACATGCTGTTTTTCATGATATTCTTATTCTGTTAGATCGATCAAAAATACTGGGAGGTGAAATATATGCCGGTAATCAAAGTAGAGTGCAGTGCGATGGACATTGAAAAGAAAGAACAGCTGATAAAGTCTCTTACACAGACAGCCAGCAGCATCATGGGCATTCCTGAGGCAGCCTATGTGGTGCTGCTTAATGAGATGAGCAAGGACAACATTGGGGTAGGAGGAGAAATGCTGTCAAAAAAACAGCACTGATCTCATTCCTTCAAAATCTGCCCGTCAGTAATGATTGATGTCCCGGACATCCTTATAAGGCTACGGAAGGGGCCCCACTGATTACCTAAAGAAATAATATCTCCAGTTCTGCGAGAGATAAAATATTACGCCGGGGAGCCTTCATAGGTCCCCGGCGTGATGTCAGTGCATGCTAAGATTTTACGCCAGGTTTACGAGCCTTGCTTTTACGCCGTGTACCATGTTCAGCTTCTTGTTAAGTTCTTCGGCAACGTCTTCACCGCAGGCAAGCTGAAGGATCAGTATTCCTGAAGGTGAGCAGGTGTTGTCGTTAGTCTGATCGTGGAGGCCGAGCCTTGTTCTGATAGAGCATCCGTATTCCGTCAGTATTTTTTGGACTTCTACGGCGGTTGCGTCCCTCTGTTCAATTCTTACAGCCATGATCTGGAAACAATTCATGATAGGATCCCTCCTGATGTTCATAATTTGTCTGATGCATGTCACACGTTTATAATATCAGAACTAGCAGATCAATGTCTTTGCACAGTATTTGACAGAAATGAGCAAAATTTATCAAAAAGCGTTTATACAAATTTTGCATCGGAGCTGGCAGGACAGGAACGCAAAAACGATGCATCAAATGAGGTTTATATAGATCGCAAACGACTTGACAGCGACGGCGTATTCGTTATAATGTCTCTCGTGCTTCGGCAGAGGCAGTGTGAGGCGTGCGCCTGTAGCTCAGCCGGATAGAGCAACTGCCTTCTAAGCAGTGGGCCGGGGGTTCGAGTCCCTTCAGGCGCGCCACTTATTGAAAATTTAATAGTAAAAATGGTGAGCATAGCTCAATTGGTTAGAGCACTGGACTGTGGCTCCAGAGGTTGCGGGTTCAATTCCCGTTGCTCACCCCACTTTTTTGTTATGGATCGTTAGCTCAACTGGCAG
>DCEE01000022.1:7203-15408 GCA_002316795.1 Synergistaceae bacterium UBA1037 | reverse complement strand
ATTCCTGTACGATCCACCATTTTGTTCATAAAAAGCATTCACTTTCTTATCACTTAGCCAGGAACTTTGTGTTATGCCATAATGGTTGAATTTCATTACTGTAAATAAAACTTATAATGTGATAACATGATTCTGATATCGGTATCTAAAGGGGGGTGATACGATGGACGGCAATCCTCAAAGTCGAACTGTTGCGTTCAAATCCGGCGTCAAAATTCGAACCGTTTGGTTAGCGTTTTTTTTGCGGAGTGCTGTCTGTTGTCTTGAGTTGTCAGCCTGACCTTGCTTTGTAAGTAAACGTTGCCTGCGGGGCAACTTTTTTATTGCATGCTTATCGCCGGATCAATTCAAATGAATGGAGATGATTCCGGTGAGAGCCTTCAGCAATAAGACTAATAAAAAAAAGAGATCTGAGAATATACAAAATACCGAAACCATGCTTCGCAAATATGCCTTTATGCAGATTGAAGAAGCGCTTGCTACCCTTGAATCCCGCATCGGTGGCCTCTCCTCGGATGAAGCGGAGGCCAGAAAAAGCTTTTATGGAGCAAATATTATTACCGCCGGACGAAAAAACACGATTTTGCACAGATTGTTTGAGGCGACAGTCAATCCTTTCAACAGTATTCTTCTCTTGATAGCAGCCATAACCTACTTTACTGACGTAGTTGCGGCTCCGCACCCCGACTACTTGACCGTTCTTATAATACTCTTCCTCGTTTTTATCTCAGGACTTGTCGTTTTCATCCAGGGAGAACGATCAAATGCGGCGGCAGAAAAACTTTCAGAAATGATCACCAACAAGGCTGATGTTTACAGGGACGACAAATTGACCGAAATCCCAATTGCTGACGTAGTCCCCGGTGATATTGTCCGACTTTCTGCGGGAGACATGCTTCCGGCGGAGCTTCGTTTCATCACTGCAAAGGACACATTTGTCGCGCAATCCACTCTGACGGGAGAATCGCATCCCATTGAGAAATTTCCCATACCACACAATGAACCTTCAGTCGACCTTATGGATCTCTCAAATATTGGCTTTATGGGAACTAACATAGTGAGCGGAAGCGCGACCGGATTGATCCTAAGCACCGGCAACAACACTTATCTGGGATCAATAGCCAAAGAAATCTCAAACATCAGGGCAAAAACAAGTTTCGAGCAAGGAGTTGGGGCTGTAAGCGCTCTTTTGCTTCGTATGATGGTCATCATCGTGCCCATCATCTTTCTTATCAACGGGCTGACAAAAAGGGACTGGGGCGATGCCCTTCTGTTTTCGATAAGCATCGCGGTAGGGTTGACTCCCGAGATGCTCCCGGTAATTATGACCTCAACTTTGGCCAAGGGAGCCGTAACTATGTCTCAGCACAAAGTTATAGTGCGAAGTCTCGGTTCCATCCAGACCTTCGGTGAGATGGATGTTCTTTGTACGGATAAAACCGGGACATTGACGGAGGATAAAATCGTTCTGGAAAAATATATCAACCTCAATGATGAAGAAGACACGAGAATACTTCGCTACGCATACCTAAACAGCGCATTCCAGACAGGATTAAAAAACATTATAGACCTCGCTATTATCAACAGGGCCACACAGAACGGGCTGGAAGGAATATTGCAAAACTACTGCAAGGTGGACGAGATCCCATTTGATTTTGTAAGACGCAGAATGAGCGTCGTCCTGACAGATAAAAACGGAAAGCATCAACTGATAACCAAGGGCGCGGCAGAAGAGATGATAGACATTTCCTCCTTCATCCATATAGAGGGCAAGGTTCTTCCTTTGATCGGTAAAACAAGACAGACAGCCATTAAACTCTATGAAAAATATAATAGAGAAGGGTTGAGAATGATTGCCGTCGCGAAAAAAAATGACGTACCCGAAAGTGGAGTATTTTCTGTAACCGACGAAAAAGATCTTGTGCTTATCGGATTTGTGGGCTTCCTCGATCCGCCCAAAGAGAGCGCCGGTGCCGCTATAAAAGCACTTCTCGACCACGGAGTAAGGACCGTCGTACTGACCGGTGACAACGAAGGCGTGGCAGTAAAAGTGTGCGGCAAAGTGGGTGTGGATGTATCTCAATTTTACACAGGCGGAGAGGTAGACCGCATGGACGAGAACGCCTTGCTTGCGGCGGTAAAAAGCTGTGACTTGTTTGCGAAACTATCCCCTTTTCAAAAGGAACGTATTGTCAGAGCTTTTCAGAATGCCGGACACACGGTTGGCTACATGGGTGACGGAATAAACGATGCTCTCGCGCTGAGGCAGGCGAACGTAGGAATCTCTGTGGACAGCGCGGTCGATATAGCTAAAGAAACTGCAGACATAATCCTGCTTGAAAAAGACCTCATGGTACTTGAGGAAGGCGTAATTGAGGGAAGACGAACATTTGGCAATATAGTTAAGTACATAAAAATGGCGGCAAGCGGTAATTTCGGAAATATTTTTTCCGTCCTGCTCGCGAGCGCTCTGCTTCCCTTCCTGCCAATGCTCCCTGTGCAATTTCTGACCCAAAACCTGCTTTGTGACTTCGCGCAAATGGGTATGCCCTTCGACAGGGTGGATGAAGAGTACATCATCAAACCTCATAAATGGGACACAAAATCTATCAAGTCGTTTATGGCATTCATGGGTCCTTTGAGCTCGATTTTTGATATTTTGTGCTTCGCTGTCATGTGGTGGGTCATAGGGGCGAAAACTTCGGAGCTGGCTCCGCTTTTTCGTAGCGGTTGGTTTGTATTCGGCACAGTTTCACAAGTTCTGGTCATCTATATGATACGAACTGCAAAGATTCCATTTCTCCAAAGCAAACCTTCCGTTACTCTTTCGGTTTCTACTATAGCGGTCACAGTGATAACTCTTTTCGTAGGCTTCACGAGGTTTGCAAACGGTATAGACATGATGCCTTTGCCACTTTCTTTCGTGCCTTGGCTGATCCTTATTTTAGCGGGATATTTTATACTGATTGAGATCACAAAAAAAATATACATAAAACGATATGGAGAGTGGTACTGAGATTGTAGTAAGAATGGCAGTTTGAAGGATGCCTGCCTTCAAAAAATCCGTTAACCCCGAAATTACAAAAATCAAACAAATAAAGGCGGTGGAAAAAGATGGAAATAAGGGAGGGTTCAAAACGTTTTTTTATTGGAGAGGATGAAAACGAACCAATCGCTGAGATAGTTTATTCTTATAAGGATAAAAACGTAATTGTAATAGAGAGCACATTCGTTGCAGAGAGCTTAAGAGGACAAAACATTGCGGCAAGACTTTTGGAAAAGGTCATATCAAAGGCGCGCTCAGACGGACTAAAAATAATACCTAAATGTTCATATGCGGAAAAAGTGATGAAAAAAGGGGACAAATACTCAGACGTGCTGTTTATAAAATAACAACACGTCTGTCACGCGATCATGAGGACAGAATCAAGGCCAACAGTACAAGGCTAACTTTCATCATTGCGCTTTGTATAAAAGCAAGGTAAAATCTACCCTGTTCTGAATGCAGGTAGAATGCGAGAGTGGCGGAATTGGCAGACGCGCGGGACTTAGGATCCCGTGTCCATGACGTAGGGGTTCAAATCCCCTCTCTCGCACCATCTCACATTTCCCTCCCCGTGTCCTCTCCCTTATAATAGAGATAATGATCCTTCGATCCGAAGCATTTCAGACCATGGGAAAGGAGCGGCCGCTATGAGCATTGAAATAAAACGAATATACGACCCGGTCGAAGCAGGTGACGGCAAACGGATCCTGGTCGACCGCCTATGGCCCAGAGGAATGACCAAGGAAAGGGCAGCCCTGTACTGCTGGATGAAAGATATTGCCCCCAGCCAGGCTCTTCGGGTTTGGTTCGGACATGATCCGGAAAAGTTTGATGAATTTACGCGAAGATACACCGAGGAAATTGATACGGACCTGACAAAACAAAAGGCAGCATCTCAGCTTCTCGAAATTGGCCGAAGTGAGCGGCTGACCCTTTTGTATGCCGCAAGGGATACTTCAATAAATCATGCCCTGATCATAATGAATTATTTGCAAAAAAAATTGGCAGACGGATCTCAAACCGGATAATGCAGCCGGACGGACGGGGCAAAGCCATGAAAAACAGGAGCGAGCGTCTCGCGTACGCCGCAGCCATCGGCCACACTTTTATAACAGGCCTCTCCTTCATGTTCTCAAAGATCGGGCTGGGGTACAGCACCCCGTGGGACCTGCTTGCATACAGGTTCACCGCATCCTTTATCGCCGTGATGATCCCCGTTGCCCTCAGATGGATCAGCTTTGACTTCACAAGGGAGAGGGTCAAAAAGATACTTCCGCTTGCCCTGTTCTATCCCTTGTCCTTCTTTGCCTTCCAGACGTTCGGCCTTCAGTATCTGACCTCTTCCGAGGCAAGTATTCTTCTCGCTTCGATGCCCGTATTCACGCTGATCCTTGCCTCTTATTTTTTAAGGGAAGAAACTTCGCTGCTTCAGAAATTATCTGTCATGCTTTCTGTTGCCGGGGTTGTCTACATCACGGCCAACAAAGGCGCAAGCCTTAATTTTACAAATATCAAAGGAGTGACGATGATACTTTTGTCGGCCCTCTCTTTTTCGGTATACAGCATACTGGTCAAAAAGCTGGCAAGGAATTTTACCATACTTGAAATGAGCTACATCATGATCGTGATAAGCTTTATCTTTTTTAATGCGATGTCTCTCGCAAGACACGTGATAAAGGGAACTGCCGGCAGCTTTTTTGCCCCCCTCAGCGAACCCGGATTCATTGTTGCCTTCGTATATCTCGGTGTCCTCTCATCGCTGGTGACTTCGCTGCTGACCAATTACGCGCTTTCAAAGATCGACGCCTCCAAAATGTGCGTATTCACTAACCTGAGCACAGTCATATCGATAATTGCCGGAGTGGTCTTCCTGAAAGAAAATATCTACTTCTATCACTTGATCGGTTCACTTATGATAATCAGTGGGGTAGTGGGAACAAACTGTTTCTGCAAGCGGGATAAAAACAGCTGTAACAGATGAAGAACAGTTTTTGCTTACAGCGGCTCTGCGGGATCGCAATATCCCGCACACCTTGAATATATCCGGCGTTTGGTGGGCGGTGTTTATTATGCTATTATTAAAAAGTTCAATTTCATTGCGGAGGACAGATCACATGAAAAAGTTTATCAGCGTGCTGATCCTGGCCGTTATTGCCGCCCTTGTTTCATGCCATGGGGCAGATGCAATGACCACGACAGAGTTTTACAGGCTCGCAAGAAAACATAAGCATATACAGCCTTTCGCAGTTACTGTCCAGAGCGCCTGTGAAACAGGACATTGGACCAGCGAACTTTGGACAAACGGATATAACGGAGCAGGACTGAAAGTCTCGAAGGAATGGCTCAGCGCGGACAAGCCTTACATATCAAAAAACAGCATTGAGAGCAATAGCGGGGTGTACGGACAGGAGACTTCCAAGTTCAGGAAGTACAAGTCCCCGGGAGAATTTTTAAGGGACTATGAAAAAAAGATCCGGGAAGACTATCCCAGATCTGCGAGGAACCGAGATAATATATGGGGTTATTTTGCAGGGCTTTATGCCGGCCGAAAGGGCAAATGGGCGACAGACCACAAATACTATGAAAAACTGACCGTAAAGGCTATCAAACTTGCACCCGAAATATACGGCACAAAGTGGAAAAACAAACTGATCAAGGATTTTAAAGTGGCAGCCAGAAGAAAGTCCCTTGAAAGCTGGCAGATCGACATCATCCGAAGTGAACTGAAAAAGGCCGATGTGCTTTAAAGAACGACTTTTCATCTGTCCCCGAAATTATTGCCAGCAAAAGCAGGTGTTGCCATGATACGCGGGATCGGAATAGACGTTTGTGATATCTCCAGGATGCGCAAGGCCGTTTCCAGGGAGGGCTTCTGCAAGCGTGTCTTCTCCTGTGAAGAGATAGCCTATGCTGAAGCTAAAGCAGACCCTGCTGTTCATTACGCCGCTGCATTTGCCGCCCGTGAAGCCTTATCCAAAGCTACAGGATGGGGGATCGCCGGACTCGGCATCGATACATGCCCGGTTCAAAGGACACCATCCGGCCCCAGGTTTGTGTTTGATCAAAAAACGCTGACAAAACTTTCAAACGAGGGAATAGACAATGTTTTCCTATCCATTTCCCATGAGTCAGGGATAGCCGTTGCTGTAGTTATACTGGAGAAAAACCGATGATGAACTATTATGACCCGGAACATATCAGGGAGGCTGACGTCCTTGCGGTGGAGAAGTATGGGGTACCGTCCCTCTCACTCATGGAAAACGCGGGGACAAACGCCGCGCGGGAAGTATTAAAAAGATACCCCGATGCACTGAGCTTCCTTATCCTTGCCGGGCCGGGAAACAACGGTGGGGACGGCTTTGTCGCCGCAAGGGCCTTTTTGAGCAAAGGACTCGGAGTCACTGTCATTTTATCGTCAGACATCGACGCATACAGAGGAGATGCAAAGATATCCCTTGACTCACTGATAAGGCTGAAAGACCAAAACTGTACGATAAAATGCTCTTGTGATCTGTCCGACAGGGAACTGAGAGAAGCTTCAGCCACCGCTGACTGCATGATCGATTCCCTTCTGGGCACAGGTTCGAAGGGGGCTCCAAGGGGAGAGGTCGAACGCCTGATAAGGCTATGCAAAAGCAACAGGGCTGTTGTGGCCTTTGACATACCCAGCGGAATTGACCCTATGACCGGAAAAATTTATGATCCATGTGTAAAAGCGGACCTGACGGTCACATTTCTTGCAGCAAAATGGGGAATGTGCTTCTCCCCGGCTTATGAGATCTGCGGAACTGTCGTAACAGCGGACATCGGGATATCTCCTGATAACGTCCTTGCTGATAAGGAGAGCATCCTGTCATTCGTCAAAGAGGACATTCGACAGTTTCTTCCTGTTGTACAACGGGACATCCATAAAGGCAAAAGGGGAGGACTGCTCATTGTCGGAGGATCTGTAAATTACAGGGGAGCGCCGCTGCTGGCCGGACTTGGTGCGTTGCGTTCCGGCGCGGGACTTGTTGTTCTTGCTCTGCCCGATTTCATGATCGACAGCGCATCGCTCTTTCTTCCGGAAGCCATATTAGCGCCACTGAAAACCAAAGGAGATGAAATACTTCCGGGGAGCGCTGCTGAAGCTGTCCTGGAATGGGAAAAGAGATGTGGGGCCTGCGTCATAGGCCCCGGCCTTGGAAGAAGCGCTTCCTCCGGATCGGTGATCGAATGGTTCTGGAAGAACTGGAACAAACCTCTGTTGGTAGACGGCGACGGCCTCTATTTTCTATCAGGTGACAATAAACCGGCTTACAGGGAAGATGCCGCACTGACTCCTCACAGCGGAGAAGCCGCCCTGTTGCTGGGGATAACGCCGGAAGAGGTCAATATGGCCAGAATGGAAGCGGCTTCCTCCATGTTACAAATTGCCGGCACTGTCCTGCTGAAGGGGATGGACACGGTGGTATGTTCCAAAGGAAAAAAAATTACAATAATCAAGGACGGTTCTCCCTCTCTTTCCGTCCCCGGTTCAGGCGATGTCCTCAGCGGTGCGGCCGGAGCTATGATGGCATCCGGCATGCCGATCCGCGACGCTTTGCTTGTTGCGGCTTCAGCACATGCAGCGGCAGGATCGCTTTTAGAAAAAAAATACGGAGTCCGGGGAACGCTTGCAAGGGAGATAGCAGATGCTCTGCCTTTCGCACTCAACTGAGACAATGCAGATAATCACGTTTTGCGAAGAGGAGACCCGCTCGCTGGGAGCATCTGTCGGCAGGCTGGCATTCCCCGGTCTGACAATACTTCTTCATGGAGGCCTTGGAATGGGCAAGACCCTTCTGACTCAGGGGATAGGCAAAGCGCTCGGATACTGCGGAATAAAAAGCCCGACATTCATTCTTATCGCAGAACACGAGGGAGATATGCCGCTGATACACGCAGACCTTTACAGGCTGGATTCACACGTAGAAGCCGATGCCCTTGATTTTGAAAATTACATAGACAGCGGATGCCTTCTGGTCGTTGAATGGGCTGAAAGGTGGCATACCCCGCCGCAGAAGGACACCCTGGACATAACTATAACCAGTGAGAACCAAAATGAAAATTCCAGAACGATAACGGTCAGGGCATTGGGAAACAGAGCCATAGAAATGTTGAGCAAACTTTCAGAAGAA
>DCEE01000022.1:0-6916 GCA_002316795.1 Synergistaceae bacterium UBA1037 | reverse complement strand
TGCCGCTTATAGTAGAAAAGATGCTCTCTGACAGCTCTGTGAAGATGTCAGAACTGGAACTGATAGCAGCAGCAAACGGCCCCGGATACTACACCGGCATAAGGACCGGCATCGCATACTCGGCAGCCCTGGCAAAAGGCCTCGGAATAAAAATACTGCCTGTTTCGTCGCTTGAAACATTCGTCCATGACCTCAGAACTATGGGCATACCGCTTGCTCCGGTCGTAAAGGCAAGGCAGAACTGCATTTACTGCGCGCTGTATTTTTCTGACGGAAGAGAGCTTAAGCCCTTTGTATACCCAAAATTCTGTCCGGCTGCAGAATTTGCTGATTTTCTGATGCTCTATCCGGAGACATTACTTGTGGGCAATGACGTGGCTCTCTTCAAAGAGTTTTCGGCACTTCCAAATAATATATTGCCGAGGGCAGCTGGAAGACCGGGACAGACAGCTTTGATCGGTGAATACTACAAAGAGCTTTCAATATCCCCTGAAATGATACAGGGAGCTTATCTCCGTGAACCGGACATCGGTCCGGCTTCATATATATGAATACTATTGTCAGAATATAAAGAATTTATTCTTTTCCTTGAATAAATGTGAAATCTTTGTCATAATACCCGAGGTTATGCCAATCGATACTATTGATGGTTGACAGACAAATATGATTAGATGTGGGGAAGGAAGGTGGGTTTTTTGGCGAAGAAGTTCGACATCGATGTATTGGCCAAATGGTGCAAAGGATGTGGTCTCTGTATCGCTATATGCCCTAAGAAAGTTCTTGAACTGAGCGAACAGGTTAAGTGTGTGCCTGTCCGCCCCGACGACTGCATTGGCTGCCGCCAGTGCGAAAACGTCTGCCCTGATATGGCAATAACAATTAAGGAGCGTGACTAACGATGGCCCAGGTTGAATTCTGGCAGGGCAACAAAGCGATAGCCATGGGCGCTATTGCGGCCGGATGCAGATTCTTCGGAGGTTACCCGATAACCCCCTCGACTGAGATCATGGAAGTTATGTCAGAAGAGCTTCCAAGACTCGGCGGAAAATTTGTTCAGATGGAAGATGAGATCGGCGGGATCGCAGCAACGATAGGCGCTTCAATAGCCGGCTTGAAAGCAATGACAGGAAGTTCCGGCCCTGGGATCTCCCTTAAGCAGGAGCTTCTTGGTTATGCATATATCGCGGAAATTCCGATGGTCCTTGCTGACGTACAGCGCGGCGGCCCCTCAACAGGACTTCCCACAAAAGTTTCTCAGGCTGACGTTATGCAGGCCAAGTGGGGAACACACGGCGATCATGGAACGATAGCATATGCTCCCTCATCGATCCAGGAATGCTACGAGATCACGACCAAAGCGTTCAACATGGCCGAGCGCTTCCGTCAGCCTGTCCTTGTGATGGCTGACGAGATCATCGGACACATGCGTGAAAAGATCGTCATCCCTGAACCCGGGACTTATGAGATCGTTGACCGCAAAAAACCCGCAGTCTGCCCTGAAGAATACATACCGTACAAGGCAGACGACGATGATGTCCCCCCCATGGCAGCATTCGGTGACGGATATCGCTGGCATGTAACAGGCCTCACAAGCAATGACTGGGGATTCCCGACAAACGATGCCGACGAGATAGATAAAAAAGCAAACCGTATCATCCGCAAGGTCGACCGTTTCCGCGATGATATCGTTGAATACAAAGAAGAGAGCATGGAAGATGCAGAAGTAATGGTAGTTTCCTACGGCAGCGTTTCACGTTCCGCACTTCGTGCGATCCGCGAACTTCGTCTCCTTGGAGTCAAAGTCGGACATTTCCGCCCCATCACACTCTGGCCCTTCCCTGACAAGGAGATCGCAGAGATCTCAAAAAGGGTAAAGCACATAATAGTTCCCGAACTCAACGCAGGACAGATGGTAGGGGAAGTACAGAAAGCCGTGGCAGGAAGATGCGAAGTACATGCCAAGAACCTCATCAACGGCGAACTCTACAAACCAGACCAGATCATGTCCTTCATCAAGGAGGTGGCGTAACTATGCCCCGCGAAGATGTAAAAAAACTCCTACGTACCAAATTTATGCCACACATATGGTGCCCCGGATGCGGACATGGGATCATCATGCACGCAATACTCCGCGCCCTTGCAGACCTTAAGATCCCCCAGGATAAGATATGCATCTCTTCAGGTATCGGTTGCTCAAGCCGTATGCCCGGATATATTGATGCATGTACGCTCCATACAGCACACGGGCGTTCACTTGCCTTTGCGACAGGAGTGAAGCTTGCCAAACCTGAACTGACGATCGTTAACGTCATGGGTGACGGCGACGGTACTGCCATCGGCGGAAACCACTTCATCCACGCCTGCCGCCGCAACATAGGCATAACGGCAGTAGTAATGAACAACAATATTTATGGCATGACAGGCGGACAGGCTTCCCCCACAACACCGGAAGGCGCATTCGCAGCAACAGCTCCCTACGGTGCGATCGACCCCACATTCGACATCTGCAAACTCGCAGAAGGTGCCGGAGCAACATATGTTGCACGCGCGACAGTCGCTCAGCCCGCAATGTGCGAGCAGATACTCAAAAAGGCGATCCAGCACCAGAAGAAGGGCTTTGCTGTAGTCGAGCTCATCTCCTTCTGCCACACACAGTTCGGACGTAAGAACAAGCGCAGCCGTCCGATGGATAACATCAACTATCTTAAGGACAATTCAGTCATGAAGGCCAAGGCCGACACAATGACTGCAGAAGAACTCAAGGGCAAGATAATCATCGGCGAATTCGTCAATATCGAAGATGCCCGCGAATACACTGAGCGCTATGATGAGATCATCGCACGCGCTCAGAAAGCATAGGGGGTAACGGATCATGAGCGAACGTTTTGAAATACGCGTTGCTGGATCCGGCGGACAGGGAGTCATCCTCGCCGCAGTGATCCTTGGTGAGGCTGCTGCTCTTCACACAGAAGGCCTCAATTCAGTACAGAGCCAGGCATACGGTCCTGAAGCACGCGGCGGAGCTTCCAAATCAGAAGTCGTCTACGACCGCAGTGAGATAGACTACCCGAAGGCAGCGCATCCCAACCTTCAGGTCATCCTTACTCAGAAAGCATGCGACCAGTACAGCCATGACACAGCAAAGGGAGCAACGGTCATCCTTGATGATTTCTTTGTAACCGAGCCCCCGAAGCTTGATGCCGACGTTTACCTTCTCCCGATAGTAAGGACAGCAAGGGAAAAACTCGGGCGTGAGCTTGTTGTCAATATGGTGGCACTCGGTACAGCTGCCAAGGTCCTTGAAGTAAAGAACCTTACAAAACCTGAGGCGATCAGGACAGCCATTCTGGCCAGGGTCCCCAAGGGTACGGAAGAACTAAACTCCAAAGCCTTCCAATACGGCTATGACATGATGGCAGAGGCAATGGCCGCAAGGAAGTAAATTAAGTATCTGTTATAATTTCAGAGGGGGCGGGGAGATTTCCCCGTCCCCTTTTATATATGTATTATTTGGAGGAAAAATATGATTCAGGGAGAAATAAAAAAACTCAGGATCTCAGAGATAAACAACGAAGGAGAGGGCATAATCAGGCTCGGAGACGAGCGTTTCGTTGTCTTTGTTCCCGATGCGCTTCCTGAAGAGGAGGTTACTTGTCGTATAGTCCGGTCAAAGAAGAATTACGCGACCGCAAAAGTCATTGAGAGGCATAATGACTCACCAATAAGAATAAAACCGCTTTGTCCGGTCTACGGGAAATGCGGAGGCTGTCAGCTGCAGCATATAGATTACCCGTCACAGCTTGAATTAAAGAGAAAGACTGTATATGACGCGATCAAAAGGATCGGGGGAGTCCCTGATCCCTGCGTTGATGGATGTATACCCTCACCTTCTCAGTGGGGTTACAGAAACAAAGCATCTATACCTGTTCAGGCTGACCGCAGGGATAAGTTTCTTGCCGGCTTCTACAAAAACAGGAGCCACGATATTGTTCCGTTTACAGTATGTCCTGTCCTTCTCCCAAAGCTTGAGTCAAATGTCGTTTCACTCATAAGTGACATGAAAGATTCAGGATTTATAGGGTGGAATGAGAAAAGCCACCATCTTATGGATCTTATAAGACACCTTGTTTTCCGGACAGCGAAATTTACGGATCAGAGCCTTTGCGGAATTGTCGCGGGAAGATCCGCTGACGGAAATGAAATACGAAAGCTTGCAAATATTGCTGCAACACATTCCGATGATCTAATGGGCATGGTCTTCAACAAAAACATTTCAAAGGGCAACTTCATCTGGGGAGATGAGTTCTCAACTATCCATGGCAAGCCTGTCATGCAGGAAAGGCTTGGGAAGTACAGATTCAACTTTGAGATATCTTCCTTCTTCCAGATCAATTCTGAACAGGCTCTTGAGCTTTATAAGTACGCATCAAAGATGGCAGCAGGTGAGTTTCCCGGAAATATCCTTGAACTGTATTCAGGCGCGGGGACACTGACCGCCTTCCTCTCTGAAGGCGCGAAGCATGTGACGGCAGTGGAGGAGTGGCCTCAGGCTTCGAAATACCTGAAGATCAACGCCGAACTGAACGGCCTTGACAACATAACAGGTCATTCAGGATCAGCTGAGGATGTCGCAGAGACTCTCTCGGGTGAAAAATTTGATACAGTAGTGCTTGACCCTCCAAGGACAGGATGCGATCCCAGAGTCATAGCTTCGATCGTCAAGATATCGCCGCAAAAAATAGTATACGTATCCTGCGGCCCCGCAACACTTGCGCGAGACATAAAGAGACTGACCTCATGCGGTTACGCAATAAAAAACATACAGCCCTTTGACATGTTCCCTCAGACGGGGCACGTTGAAGCGGTAGTAACTATGACAAAATGATCTGTCAGTTAAGCGATGCGGCCTGACGAATGGGTAAATCGATGAGCTATTAAATTTCAAGTGTATTTGGGCAGTTATAAAACTTGAATAAACGACCTGAGGTTTTATTTCCTATTTAAATATTGACAAAATAAATTGGTCTGATATCGCTCAGAAAGGGGAGCTTGAAACGCTATGACAAAGATGCCGGTTATATTCGTAGGGCATGGATCACCGATGAATGCAATTGAAGACAACATCTATAGTTTATACTGATCATCGGGAATAAGGAGAAAAAATGATGGATAAAGACATGATCTTTAATAAGTTTGGGCAATATTATTTTGCTGATGATATAACCTTCTTAATGGGGATCGATATACGTTTTGCCGATCATTTGGCTATTAGGATGAAGGATCGTGTTGTCTTAGAAACATGTACGGGCGGTGGATTCAGCACAATAGCAATGGCAAAATATGCAAATCATGTCTACACAGTGGAGATCGACGGTCTGCGTATAAAAGATGCTAAAAGAAATGCAGAAATTGCCGGAGTGGAGAAAAAAATAACATTCATCAACAACGACATACTATCCAAGCAAGTTGACAAAGCAATACCTGAGATAGACGCTGCATTTCTTGATCCGGACTGGGCTGTATCAGGACCGGAGCATGAGTATCGCTTTAGAAATTCAAATACCCGTCCTCCTTCAGACATATTGTTAAATTTGATTTTTCTGAAAACAGAAAATGTTACATTGATACAGCCGCCATTCATTGATCCCGGAGAATTCAAGCATTTACCTCCACATGAATGCGAAAAGTTATATTTGAATGGACAACATGAATTGTTTTGTCTTCACTTTGGTGATTTAGCAAATATTATTGGCGATAGTGAATATAGAGTGGAATGAAATCAGCCGGAACGGGAGCAGATGGTATACGGGACTTTTTTAAAAGGGCATCTCAATAGCACCGCAAAAATAGATGTATCGCTATTTCCTTTCTTTTTTTAAAATTATTAGTTTGACTCTGTTAAATTAATGCTATAATTATTAAAATTATAACTAAAAGGGAGGTATAATATGTTGGTTATATTTATTACAGGTATTACGATCTTATTTGGGCTTTTCTTGACTTTAATGCCTAAGATAGCAAGCGCGCATTGTGACACAATGGATGGTCCTGCAGTAAAGGATGGCCGGATTGCGCTAGAAACAGGAAACATCAACTACGCCTACAAGTGGATCTTTGAGGATTTTGAAGGAGAACTTAAAGAAATCTTTGATTTAAGCCTTAAAGTTCGCAAACTTGGAGAGGATGCCCGGGAAGCAGCTGACCGCTGGTTCCTGGAAAATTTAGTCAGGATACACCGTGCAGGCGAAGGCGCATCCTACGATGGATTGAAGCCTTCCGGAACTGCTCTGGACCCTAAGGTCACAGCCGCAGATGAGAGTATTGCACTGGGCAATATGTCTCCGATCAAAGGGCTTGTAACAATGGAAGAGTATCACTTATTAGAAGAAAAGTTTAACAGGGCGATTGCGCTGAAAGACTATGACATTAATGATGTAAAAGCCGCAAGAGCATATGTTGAAGCTTATGTAACCTTCTTTAAAATGGCGGAGGGCGAAGAGCATGAACATCATACTGCCCATGGCCTTGAACACCATCATGGTCACTGACGGGCAATCATGAAACAGACAGAATAATTAGAAGATGCCTTCCCTGACGATGGGGGAGGCATCTTTTAAAGTTTGAAGAGGGGTTATTAAGATCGCTGATCCTAAAGATATTCACGGTAACGTTAAGCTTTCCATTTTTGGCGTAGGTCCTTTTTATGTTTTTCTCATTACTTTATTGGCAGCCGCTGGAATTCGTATTTCAAAGATAGGATATTTAGATGGCGGCCGTATTGATCCTCTGAGAATACCAATGTCTGTTATGGGAACTGCTTTGCTTGCTTCAGGCGTTTGGCTGTGCTTAGGGGCTCTAAAAACAGGCAGATTGATCAAACATATAAAGGAAAAGAAACTGATCACTGACGGCGTCT
>DCEE01000056.1:1931-6569 GCA_002316795.1 Synergistaceae bacterium UBA1037 | reverse complement strand
CGAATAGTCCAGTATGTCGTTGATTATGCTCAGCATATTGTTGGAGGCCTGAATTATCTTTTCTATATACATCTTTTTTGTAAGGGAAGTCTCGGATTTCTTCATCAGATATGCGATGCCGGTAATGGCGTTCAGCGGGGTCCTTATCTCATGCGACATCCTGGCCATGAAGCTTGACTTCACGTTGTTCGCTGACTCCGCCTCCTGCTTTGCGATCTCAAGGTCTGCCTGGATCTTTTTGCGTTTTTCGATCTCCCTTTTCAGCCTCAGTATCCAGAAGAGTGAGACCGTCCATATTGCAATGACAAAGAATGACGCCCAGAAGAGCTTTCTTAATATGGGACCATAATCAACACCGCTTTCAACGTTGATCCATTTGTCGTTGATGGCGATCCTCTGTTCCTGAGTTATAGTCGCAAGCCCCTTGTTTATTATCGAGACCAGCTCAGGCCAGTCCTTCCTTACCGCAAAGAATAGCGGCTGCTGTTTATCTGACTCAAAGGCAATGAACTTCAGGTTTGTCAGCCCTGTGGAATTAATCAGGTAGTGTGTCGTTGCCAGGTTGCCCAGAAATGCTGTTTCAGTTCCGTTTGCGACAGAAGTCAGTGCTGCTTCGACAGAGTCATAGAGGCTGAGGTTTATTTTCAGGTATGACAAAAGATATGTATGGTGTGAGCTGTGTTTCTGGACAGCAACAGTCTTGCCGTACAGGTCTTCTATGGTTTTGATGCCTTTTTCCGTATTCCTTATTACGATGACTCTTTTGAAGTGATAATACGGTTCGGAGAAGAGAAAATGCTTTTCTCTTTCGGGAGTCTTGCCTATTGCAGGAAGGACATCTATCTTCCGATCAAGGGCCATGTCATATGCCTCGGTCCATGTCAGTCCCATGGCCACTGTCATTTTGATCCCGGCAGCTTGTGAAATGAGTCCTATGTAGTCTGCCGCTATCCCCTTGTATTTGCCGTCCGAGTCAATAAATTCAAAGGGGACAAATCTGGGGTCAACGCCCAGCCGGACCTCCGGGTGTATCTTTATGAAACTGATCTCTTCAGGAGTCAGATTTAATGGAGAAGCCGCAGCGGCTCCACAAGAAAAACACGCAATGAAAATAAGGACTAAGAGCCAAAAAATCTTTTTCATTTACTGACTCTCTTTACGCGTCATATTTGACTGATATTCCGTGTATCTCTTCCAGCCTTTCCATGAAAGCGTCAACGATATCGGGATCAAAATGCCTGCCTCTCTCCTCCCTGATGCACTCCACGACCTTTGGGAAGGGCCATGCCTCTTTATATACCCGCTTAGTCATGAGAGCGTCGTAAACATCTATTATCGCCATCAGTCTGCCGGGCAGAGGAATATCCTCTCCCGAGATGCCGAGGGGGTAGCCGCTGCCATCGTATTTTTCATGGTGTGCACCGATTATCTCAAGTGCGATCTTAACAAAATAGGGAAGATCTTCTTCCTTGCAGTGTTGTTCTTTCTTCAACGCTTCAGTTCCAAAATTGACATGCTTCTTCATGATCTCAAATTCTTCCGGCGTCAGTTTGCCCGGCTTCAACAAAATATTGTCCGGGATACCCACCTTGCCTATGTCGTGAAGGGGGGGCGTTCTGATTAGTTCAAATATATAGCCGTCTGTGAGGATATCCTTGTATTTGTCGTTTGACCTTAAGCTCTCGCAGAGGGTATTCATGATCATCTGTGTCCTTGTTGTATGCCGGAAGGATTCAATGTCCCTGGTCTCAAGCAGGCCGACCAGGGCGCGGATAGTTATGTCCGTAGCAGCTTCAGCCTCTTTTGTCCTCTCCGCGACCAGCTGATCCAGATGATGATTGTGCTTCTCTACCACTTTTTGTGCTTCCTTCAGTTTGGCATGGATGTCTATCCTTGCCCTCAGGGATTCCATGTTCACCGGTTTTCTGATGTAATCAACAGCACCCATTTTGAGCCCCTTGATCTCGTTTTCGATCTCATCGGCGTTAGTCAGGACGATAACGCGTACCCTGCTGTATTTGTCATCAGAATTTAACCGCACAAGCAGTTCAAAACCATTCATTTCGGGCATGAACAGATCAAGGATCACAAGGTCAATATCGGGGTCTTCATCTATCAGGCTAAGGGCTTCGATACCGTTGGAGGCTTCCAATACATCAAAATCAAGCAGCATATTGCTGATGATCATCCTGTCGACCGCAGAGTCGTCAACTACAAGTATCCTGGTCTTCATACAAGGCCTCCCCTTCATTGCAAAAGAATTTAAAAAAGGCTGAGCTTTACTGCTTTATAATGATAAACATATTACTCTATATTTAGGTAAAGTTAAACTATTTTTTATACTGGGAGCAAAGTTTTTTAACATTGAAAGCTGGCGGAGATAGCATCCGCGGCGAGCAATAGGCAAGCGTGGGCAAGTGTTGACGACCCAAGCGAGCAAATTCTCCAGAGACGATCCTCGCGAATTCTCCGCAGCCCAGAGGCTGCATTTCCCATAGACCCTTGATAGCCACTGCCATATCGCAATTGGGATTTAGTGCGAATGATAACGACGCAATGCGCAGTGGAGTCTTTCGAAGGCGTATATCAATACGTCGAAGGAAGGCTCCGCAAGCTTTGCTAAGTCAGCGCCGCTCTAAATCACAATTGCTCAAGCAGCTCGCGAAGCATTGTAAAGCCACAGGTCCACCTAGAAAGGGCTATTTATTAGGTATCCCCAGATACTTCTGAAACCACTTTATGTGCTTTATGATCTTTGGGGACTTATATGTCCTGCCGAGCTCATACATGCTTGTGAGGTCCAGACTTTCTAAAGCATCTTTGTCGATCCGGAGGTCTTCAAGGATGAAAGCTTGCCAGAGACTGTAGCTCTGCGGGGTGTACCTGATTATGTAGAGCTGGTCCAGCAGTGCCTTTTCGGTCGTTGCCCTGATATATCCCGGGGGGTCTTTTACAGCGTATGTGCCAATAAATACAGACGACCGGGGAACTGTGAGCCAATGGATATTTCCGTAGGGTGTCTTTAGGCTTCGGCTTCTCTTTGGCGTGACAGCTGTGACTGAAGCAACGGCATCGGGGATCAGTCCCGCTTCAAAGAGGACAAGGTTTCCCGAAACTGCGGCGGGGCCGTAGACATTGCACGCAAGATACCTAAGGGAGGGCTGCCTCGTTCGAAGAAGGGGGCCGAGACAGTACCAGCCGCGCATTACCCTTTCGATCAAGCCATCCGACATAAGTCCCTCTATCTTCTGCCATATATTTGTATAGCCCCTCTCGGCCAGCCTGCTCTGCAGCACCCATCCGGGAATCTCCGTATCCAGCCCCTTAAGCAGCTCGATATCGGTCATGCGACATCACCTCGCTCAAATAAATTCTATTTTATGTACAATAACATCTAATTATTAGAGTTTACTATACATAAAAAATATATTCAAGCGTGATGAATTACAGGAATCAAAAATTAGGATCTGTGCGCAAGGAGGTATCTTTTTGCAGAATCGACAAGCTTATCTTTTTGGAGAAGGAATAATTCCGGGGTCCACGAAGCAGAGCTCATTTTTTCAATCTCTTCAGTCATAAAGCCCTGTACGTCTCGCAGTATTTCACCCACATCAACTGATGCAGCCCTCTTTTCATACATCTCTCCCAGAAGTTCGGGCGTAAGTTTCTTGTCAGGGTCAAGGGTCCCCTTCTCCTTCAAGCGTGCCTCGAGCCAATATATGTCGAGTTCCGTATCCTTCCTCATGTACCAGAGAAAATCGTACCAGTCGCGCCCCTTGACTCGCTTGCTGCCCCATTTGCGATGAATTATCGCGTCCATTTTTCCGGCAAAGGATGAAGGCAGGGTACATAAACGTGCGGAGTAATTATATGGATAAGAACCGTAAAGGGTCTCCGTTTGTGGCATGACATCGGTCGACGGTTTTTCGACGTCTATTTTTACTCTCAGGCTCACGGACCTCTTAATTGAAAGAACAAAGCTTCCTCTTAAAACGTCTTCTCCCTCTTCCTTTATGTTTATCTTTACTTCATCAAGGCCCATATCCCCAAAAAAATGGGACATCGGTTCTTTATAGGAAGCAAGGGAAAAATCAGCACCGTGTGAGATCACAGTAAAATCAAGGTCTTCGGAAAACCTTGGCAAATTATGGAATATCCGAAGCGCTGTCCCTCCGAACATTGCGGCATGCCTGAAAAAATCTGTCTGAACAGAAAGTCCCAACAGAATAAGGTTCTGGAACTTCTCCAGAACATCAAGCTTCTTGCCAGCTTCAATACCCTTTCTTAATTCCTCAAAAATCCTCGTCACCCCCATACCGATACATTATAAACCTATGGAGGAAGTGCGTCTTGGTCTGAAGAGGGATTGCAGCAAGGATCACACTGCGGAGAATTCGCGAGGATCGTCGCTGGAGAATTTGCCCGCTTCCCATCGCGGAGAATTGCGGCCAAGGGCCGCGGAGGTTCAAAATCCCCGTCATCCCCGTATGCCCGACCTCATCGTCATCCCGGTATGTCCGTGAGCCGGGATCCAGGTCCTGATTTTGACCTTTTCCCTCACCGTCGTCCCCCGACTCATTCACGATCGTCATTCCGGTATGGGGTTGTCGGGAGAGCCCTCGAGGGAGACGATAAAAA
>DCEE01000056.1:0-1680 GCA_002316795.1 Synergistaceae bacterium UBA1037 | reverse complement strand
CGTTTGACCGAATTAAATAAGAAGGAATAAAGGAAGGGGTTTTTCTAAAAGGTTTTGATCATTGTCAAAGGTTTTACCGAGTGTTTGACGACTGTTTGACCATTGTTTGACGATAGTTTGACCGCATTTCCCACCGCTTGCCCATTGCTTGCCTATTGCATGCCGCCGGAGCTCTCCCCGGCTGCCCTTACTACCTCGCCTGCATTCATTGCCTCTCGCAAACGCGGCTTTACGCCGCGTTTTTGTTAATTTTTATTCAAAAAAACCGGTTCCAGTTTGGCCCGGATCTTTTTCATCCTTGCACTGACAGCCTGCTGCGAGATGTCGTACTTAGACGCAAGGTCGCTCTGTGTCCAGCCATCCATAGCTTCGCGCGCCAAAATGAATTCACCGGGCCTGAGTTTCCTTCTGAGTATCTCCAAAATTTCAAAAAGCAGCCTTCTCTCTATTTCTGAAGGATCTATAACACGATCGGCTGCGGTATCAAAATCTGCGAAATTTGTTACTCTTCTCAGTCCCCTGAGTCTCTGGGCGGCTGTCCTCACATATCCGGGAAGTCGTCTTGCTATAAAGGCTGTGAGCCATTCTTTGTCTGTACATTTTTCATTGAGGATCAACAGGGCAAGATAACCTTCCTGGACAAGATCTTCATATTCCGCGCCTCTGCCGGCGTAGCGTTTTGCGGTTGCTTTTACCAATGGTTCATACTTTGCGATCAACTCTTCTTTCATCATTTCGGTATTAGTATTCAACGTATTTACTTATCCTCCTATTTCTATATGAATGAAATGCCTGTTCCCGTAACTTATCGCACGGCTGAAACCGCAGCTCAAAGCCAAATCACGAAACCTTTCCTGTTCCGATGCGGGAACTCTCACATCCGCCGCCTGCCCGACTTTATGCAGGCTCCGTATAACACCCCCCACTTCCCTGTTGTGGACTTCACATCTGTAACCGCTGTTTATGATCAACGGCAGCCCCCATTCCTCCCTTAATTTCTGCAGTTTCAAAACAAGCAGCGGGTGCAGCAGGACAGTGTGACAGCAGGGACACTCGAACTCTTTCAGGTTGAAGTTCTCCGTAAGGCGGAAATCGTTCAACCTCATTTTTTATTCCTTTTTTCTTCAATAAACTTTAAATGCATTAATATAAGCAAAAGGATATCCCTTATCTTAAATAAAAGCGAATCTTTCACCGTTAATTATTCTCCTTTCCTTCTATTACGCTTCCAAGCCTGACTACTGCCCGCGTCAGCTCCTCCAGCCTGTGATCCATCCTTATCAGAAGATAAGAGGCGACAGCGACCGAGAAACCGCTCTGGAGCACGTTTGCCATGAACTCTTCCATTTTTTCGTAAACCCTCCTTTTTTTGCTGAATGTAAATAGTCTAACTAGCAAGTCTCTTGCCAATATTGCCAATACAACTAAAAGGCGCGCATTTCAGCGCGCCTCCATGATGCTTATACGATATCCACAACTGTGCGGTCGATCAGCTCTGCGCCGTCAGTTGCCGCCAAAGTCACGCCAAAAGGCTGCTGAAGCATAAGAGCGTCCATAGCGGCCTGCACCAGTGCCGCTCCCCCCTCTTCGGCAAGAGCCGGGTCCGCGTAATTCATGCTCACGCTGAAAGCCTTTCCTGCATCCGTAAGGAACTTAAGTTTGACAGTTTTCAAAATACCA
>DCEE01000063.1 GCA_002316795.1 Synergistaceae bacterium UBA1037 | reverse complement strand
TCCCTGTAGATGGGGCCCAGGAGCATATCGATCATCGTCTCGCAGGATGTATTGATAAGTTCGATCACTATCGGAAAGAGGCCTGCCAGAAATACGGCCAGAACAGTTTTGACATCTTTGCCCTTCCAAAGTGCCAGAACCACCAGAAACGCCAGTGCGCCGAACTCGCGTCTGACGGCTTTCTCAGACTTGAATGCCGACCATATGCCGTTAAGAGAGTACCCGGTCTTGCTTATCAGATTTCCGTTCTTCCATTGTTTCATGCTTTATCACCATACATCACGAAAATAAAAATCAGTATTAAACATTAACATTTTGAGCAACTTATGGTATATATATTTACTTTAGGCTCAGGAGTAATTATATATCAGGAGGAGGATATTATGTTCTCAGATATCGAAATAGCACAGCAGGCGAAACTCAGACCGATCCATGAAATAGCCGAAAAAGCGGGTATCCCAGATGAATATGTGATCCCGTACGGAAGGGACAAGGCAAAGATCTCCCTGGATTTCTTCAATACACTAAAGGATAAAAAAGACGGGAAGCTTATCCTTGTAACGGCAACTACGCCCACCGCGGCAGGAGAGGGTAAGACCACCGTTACGATCGGCCTCACCCAGGGGCTCGTGAAGCACGGCAAAAAAGCCATGACATGCCTCAGAGAGCCTTCGCTCGGCCCATGCTTCGGAGTAAAGGGCGGAGCAGCCGGCGGCGGTTACTCACAGGTCCTTCCGATGGAATCGATCAACCTGCACTTCACCGGTGACATACATGCGATAGGAACAGCACATAACCTCCTCTCCGCTATGATCGACAATCACCTTCAGCAGGGCAACCAGCTCAACATAGACCCGCGCAGGATAGTGTGGCGCAGGGCCATGGACATGAATGACCGTGCCCTCCGCAACATAGTTATAGGGCTTGGCGGGACTGCACACGGCGTTCCGCGTGAAACGGGTTTTGACATTACTGTGGCATCGGAAGTCATGGCTATCTTCTGCCTCGCGGACAGCCTTGAGGACCTTAAGGCACGCCTCGGCAAAATAGTCGTAGCATACACGTATGACAGCAAGCCCGTAACGGCGCATGACATAAAGGCAGAGGGGGCTATGACGGCGCTTCTCCGTGATGCCATCAACCCCAACCTTGTTCAGACGATCGAAGGCGTCCCGGCTTTCGTACACGGCGGCCCCTTCGCTAACATCGCCCACGGGACAAATACTGTCACAGCAACGAGGATGGCCCTAAAACTTTCCGATTACGTCGTAACGGAAGCCGGATTTGCCTCAGACCTCGGAGCTGAGAAGTTCATGGACATCGTCTCCCGCTATGCGGGCTTCAACCCCCATGCAGTAGTGATAGTCACAACTGTCCGCGCGCTCAAGCTTCACGGCGGAGCGGCGAAGGATCAGCTTAAGTCGGAGAACATCGAGGCCCTTAAAAAAGGCATCCCGAACCTGGAAGCTCATATCAAAAATATGAAGCAGTTCGGGGTTCCGGTAGTCGTAGCGCTCAACCGTTTTGTAGACGACACAGACGAGGAACTCAGGCTTGTCCAAGAAGCTGCTCTTAACCTTGGAGCAAGGATCTCCCTTGCCGAAGTATGGGCAAAGGGCGGAGATGGTGCCCTTGACCTCGCTGACCAAGTGCTTCACATGATCGACAATGAGAAAAACGAATATCGCCCTCTCTACGGACTTGATATGCCGCTTAAAGAGAAGATCCGTACCATAGCAACGAAGGTCTACGGGGCGGATGACGCGGTATATGAGGACAAGGCATCAAAGACTCTCAAGGAACTTGAGGATATGGGATACGGCAACCTCCCCGTCTGTATGGCGAAGACCCAGATGTCACTCTCAGATGACGCAGCGGTAAAAGGCAGACCGACGAACTTCAAGATAACTGTACGTGAGGTCCGCCTCTCTGCCGGGGCGGGATTCATAGTAGCCATCTGCGGAGCGATGATGACAATGCCCGGACTTCCCAAAACCCCGGCAGCCGAAAAGATCGACGTAGACAACCAGGGCCGCATAACAGGCCTCTTCTAAATCAAGCATAGATTTTTCTGACAAAAGACAGCGCATCGCAATAGATGCGCTGTCTTTTGTCATCTCTGAATGCCGTTTCATCAACAAATCCAAAAGTCTTGACACATGTCTTGTCAGGTGTTATCTTTCGTGCCGGTGATCTTATCAAGTTGAGGGGAAAAAATGACAAAAGTTAGACAAAGGATCAAGGAACTCAAAAAAGAGAAGGACGTTGCGATACTTGCGCATTATTATGTGCCGGACGAAGTGCAGGATATTGCCGACCATGTCGGTGATTCTTACTATCTGAGCACTGTAGCTTCACAGCTTAGGCAAAAAGTGATACTTTTCTGCGGTGTTTCGTTCATGGCGGAAAGCGTAAAGATACTGAACCCGGGAAAAACTGTCCTGATGCCTGATCTGACCGCAGATTGTCCGATGGCGCACATGGCCTCGACGGAGGAGATCAAAAGAATACGAGGCAGGTATGGGGATCTTTCCGTAGTCTGTTACATAAACTCGACCGCAGAAATAAAAGCCTGTTCTGACGTATGCGTCACTTCTTCTAATGCACTGAAGGTCATCAGGTCAATACCTGAGAAAAACATCCTCTTCATACCCGACAAGAATCTTGGAAGATATATATCAAAACAGGTGTCCGAGAAAAACTTTATTTTCAATGATGGTTTTTGTTACGTGCACGACGGGATCAAAGCAGAAGATATTATGGACCTCAAAAGGCTCCATCCTCATGCCAAGGTCGTCGCCCACCCGGAATGCAGGGAGGAGGCGGCAGTCCTTTCAGATTACGTCGGAAGCACTTCCGGCATCATTGATTACATTGGAAAAAACCCATCTGAAGAAATTATTGTCTGTACAGAGAGCGGGATATTCTATGAACTTCAAAAGAGGAGACCGGGAATAAAGCTGTATACCCCCTCAAAGTGCACATTATGCGGTGATATGAAGAAGAACACTCCTGAAAAAGTCCTCAGAGCTCTTGAGGAGCCGTGTCATGAGATCCATGTCGATGAGGCTCTTGCGGTTAAAGCCCTTCGTCCTCTAAAAAATATGCTCAGATATGCAAAAGGCGGACAGACAAAATGAAAAAATTTGATGTTGTCATCGTCGGAACGGGAGTTTCGGGGCTTTTCACTGCGCTCAACCTTAATAGGGACAAAAATATCGCCATACTGACCAAATCAACCCTTGATGAGACAGACTCATTCCTGGCGCAGGGCGGCATATGCGTTCAGGCCGATGATGATGATTTCGAAAGTTTCATGGAGGACACGCTCCGGGCCGGACACTATGAAAACAACAGGGAAGCTGTTGCGGTCATGATAAGGCAATCCAAAGAAGTGATAGGGGACCTGATCCGTCTGGGGGTCGAATTTGACCGCGATGG